>QHPA01000519.1 GCA_003218935.1 Verrucomicrobiota bacterium | reverse complement strand
AATTGAAAAAGGAGTGGTATAAGCTCGGAACTGATTTTTCCATCGGCGCGGGAGACAACGAGACAACTATCAGCCTTGCGGGCCTGGACGAGAACTTCGCGGCGTCGTGGGCGCTGTTGATCGATTTGCTGACCGGCCCGACGGCTGAGCCCGGGACGCTGGAGGAGTTGAAGAAAATCATCCTGGTCCAGCGCGAGGACGCGAAGAAGGACTTCCGCACGCTCACCAGCGCCGTCGCTCAGTATAACCGTTACGGGGCGGACTCGCCGTTTCTGCGCGCGTTGCCGAACGACAAACTGACCGCGCTGACGCTGGACGACCTGCACGGCCTGATCAAAAGTCTGCTCACTTATCGGCACGCCATCACTTACACGGGGTCATCCCCGATGGGTAAAGTCGAGGCGATCCTCAAACAACGCCCCAGCTCCGGTGAACCGCTGAAACCAACACCGCCCTACAAATTCCTCAGAGTGGCGGCGCCGGGCGAAAGCCGGGTTTACCTGTTCGACAAGGAAATGGCGCAATCGCAGGTGCGCATCGAGTTCGGCGACGGCGAATACAACGAAGCCAATGTCCCGCCCGTCCAGTTGTTCAACGACTATTTCTCAGGCGGAATGTCCGGCATCGTATTCCAGGAACTGCGCGAGGCCCGCGCGCTGGCGTATTCGGCTTACGCCGTTTATTCCAACGGCGGCCGCAAAGACGAACAGAATGTGATGGTCGGCGGTATCAGTTGCCAGGCGGACAAAACGTCCGAAGCCCTGGACGCGTTCATGGATTTGTTCGAAAACCTGCCGACGTCACCCGAGCGCTTTCGCGAGACCCGTGACTCGGTCATCAGCCGTTATCGCACCGGCAAGATCGGGTTCCGTGAAATCCTGGGCTCGGTGCGTTCGTGGGAGCGGTTGGAGGTGCCGATTGACCCGCGCAAGGAGCGTTTCGCGAAGGTCCGGCAACTCGGCCTGGACCAGGTCGTCCAGTTCCAAAAGCAACATCTCAAAGGCCGGCCCAGACTCATTTCCATCGTGGGCGACAGGAAGAAGTTCGACCTCGAACGACTCAAGAAGGCCGGGGCGATCACCGAACTGCAGTTAAAAGATATTTTCGTATTCTGAGCTGCCTTCTGCGCGCCCGGAAAACAGCCGCGCTTTCTTGCTGGCTAATATCGGCTCGTCCGTTACGCTCCGGCAAAAATTCCAGACCGAAACAACATGATAAGAAACTGTTTGGCTGTCCTTGCTTTTGTTTCGCTGGCGGGCTCAGCGGGTCTCGCCCAGCCCAACATGGCCGTGGGTAGCCCGCCGGGTTGGCAAAGAATCCGTCACCATGCCGATGAATTTTGCGCTGCTGGAGCGCAAGGTCCGCATGGACATTGACATGACCCAAATGAAAGGTCCTCAGGTCCCGCCCGCACAGATTGCCGGCCTGAAACAGATGGCCATGGACCGTCTGGCGTGCATCGTCCTTCCGGACGCAAAGGCGATGGAAATCATCTTCCCCGCGCTGGCAGCCTACGTGGAGATGCCTTTGCCGGAAGAGGAAGCCGCTGCCCTCAACAAAAACTTCAAAATACACAAGACCGCGCTGGGCAAGGAAGCGCTTGACGGCCACCCTTGTGCGAAGGATCGGGTGATGATGACGGACGAGCATGGGCAAAAGCTTGAATTCATTGTCTGGAGCGCCGCGGATTTGAAAAATTTCCCGTTGCAAGCGCAGATGAACGACGCGGGAGCTATCGTGGTGATTCGTTACCAGAACGTGCAGTTTGCCCGGCCGGACGCGAAGCAGTTCGTCGCCCCCCCGGGCTACACGAAGCACAAGGACCTGCTTCAATTGATGGAGGCCGCCGCACTGAAGCCGGGAGCAAACACGCCGAAAAAGAAATGACCCCTCTCCTTTGGTCGCGCCGCATGTTGAGCTTGACGCCACGCGTCGAAATGGAGCGTAATCACCAAGTCAAAAGCGGGCATCTTGCGATGCCCGCTCACCCAAACAACCAAACGTTACCTCCTTTCCGCCAGAGGGGCTGGCGGGCGGGGCCGGGTCGTGAAACCCGGCCCCGACTCATGAGAACAACACCTCTCAGACGGGTTGAGTTTCAGAACTGTTCAAAATTATTTTGTGCCGTGCGAAAAACTGATTTTGTAAGTCCGAAAGATTACTTTTAATCATCCTTGCGCGGCGGTCCATGCGAATCCTCAACCTCAATCCCGCCTCCGACATCGGTGCCAGCGCGTGGTTCGTCGAAATCGAAGGGCATCGCCTGCTGATGGACGCTGGCACGCACCCGAAACGCGAAGGCCGCGACAGTCTGCCGATCTACCGGCTCATCCAAAAAGAGGAACTCGAAGCCATCGCGGTCACTCATTGTCATCACGATCACGTCGGTTCGCTGCCGGTCGCGCTGCGGCACTTTCCCAAAGCTCACGTCCTGATGACCGAGCTGAGCTATTTCCTCATCGAACGCGTGCTGCACAATTCCGTGAACGTCATGACCCGTCAGCGCGACGAACTGGGCATCAAGGAATATCCGCTCATTTCTCATGACGAAGTGGACGAAATCGCCGCGTTGTTTCAGGGTTTCCGCTACAACCGTGAAATCGAATGGGCTGCCTCCCACAAGACCCGCGTCGGCCAGGTTTCGCCCACGCTGGAATTCTACGACGCCGGCCACGCCCTCGGCTCTGCCGGGATTATGGCGCGTGGGCAAAAGGAAACCCTCTTTTACACCGGCGACGTCTGTTTCCGCGACCAGACCATTCTGCGCGGCGCGCGTTTTGGCGACGTGAAGGCCGATGTGCTCATCATGGAAACCACGCGGGGCAACCGCCAGGTGCCGCCTGGTTTTTCGCGTGAAACCGAAATCGAGCGCTTCACCGCGGCCCTGCACGAGGTTCTCAAACGCAAGGGTTGCGTGCTCATTCCCACCTTCGCGCTGGGCCGGACGCAGGAAATTCTCGCCCTGCTCGCCTTGCTCATGAAGGCCGGTAAATTGAAACGACAGCCGATTTACATCGGCGGGCTGGGCCGCGTCTTCACGGAGATTTACGATCTCGAAGCTCACCGCGCCCATCGCAACCACAGCAACCTCAAGCTCACCGAGGCGTTGAACCTCGCTGTGCTCGAACCCGGACAGGTGGATAAAATGCGGCTCTCCGGCGGGCGCATCTTCGTCCTCACCGCCGGGATGATGAGCGAACACACCGCCGCCCATGACCTCGCCGCCCGCATGATCGGCGACGAACGCCAGGCCATTTTTTTCGTCGGCTACGCCGACCCGGACACGCCCGGCGGCCGGCTCAAGTCTGCAAAACACGGTG
>QHPA01000083.1 GCA_003218935.1 Verrucomicrobiota bacterium | reverse complement strand
TGGGAAAATTCAACGGGCCGTCCTCGGGCGCCTGGAGTTACAACAATCTGGTGCCGCTCTATGCGCCGGACGGGTCACAAGGCGTGTTCAAAATAACCAGTCCCACCACGACGTTGCGGTTTTCCTTAAGGGAAGGGGACTATGACTGGTTCGTCCTGGTGCCGGTGACAGGCATTCCACCGAAGGTGACCGCTGCCTCGCCGCTCGCCAATACCGACACAGGAGCCGCCAGCGCCGTGCCCAAGGACGCGAAGGTCCGGCTTACAATCGAGGATTTCAGCACGGCAACCGTTGTGAATTCGGTCAAGCTGTTCTTCGATGGCAACGATGTGACTTCGACCGCTTCGATTGCGAAGACCGCGGACATCACGACCGTCACGTATGCTCCCAGTCTGGCGGGTGGCTCGACACACAGCTACGAATTGCAGTTCACGGACAATGGAACACCGGCCGTGACCCAGACCAACAAGGCGACCTTCACAGTCAGCGCTGCGATAGGGACTCCAGGTCAGTTCCTGATCGAGGCCGAAGACTTCGACACCGGTGGTGGCCAGGCACAGGCGCCAGCCAACACCATGCCCTATCTGGGCGGCGCGTACGCCAATCTGGGGGCTGTGTTGAACGTTGACTACTTTGACGCCGACGGAACAGATTCATTCCCGTATCGTCCGTCACTGACGAACAAGGTAAACGGTGCCAATGCAAACGTGAACATGGATCAACAGACGGACGCGGGCACGCTGGACGTGGTCCGGGCCGACGCCTGGACTATGACGGCAAACTATAAGATTGGTTGGGCAGGGGACGGCGACTGGTTCAATTACACGCGCACGTTCCCGGCGAACACGTATGAGGTGTGGGCGGCGTTGTCACATGACCCATCCGATGGGTTGCGAGGTAGTCTTAGCCTGGTGACGGGCGGGGTGGGTACTCCAAATCAAACCACCGTGACTTTGGGCAAGTTCAATGCCCCGACTTCCGGTGCATGGGGCACAGATAACCTGGTGCAGATGAAGGACAGTTCCAGCAATGTTTTGGCTGTCGCTTTGAGCGGAGTCCAGACGGTGCGATTCAATGCCAGCAGCGGCGATTTCGACTACTTACTGTTTGCTCCGTCTGCGGCAACGCCGTCGAAATGGATCACCAGCGCGGGCGTGGCCGGCGGGATGGTCACCATCAAATGGATCGGAGGGGGAACGCTGCAATCCACGCCGAGTTTAACGCCATCGATCACCTGGACAGATTTGGGAACCGGCGGAACGTTCAATGACCCTGCGGGGCCGGCAGCGAAGTTCTACCGGGTGAGGTAAGAGACAAGTTTAGTCAATCGACGCGAAAGAGACCGGGAACACAAGCCCGGTCTCTTTTTTTCACCCGGCGCGACATGCTGAGGAAATTACTGTGCGGTCAACGAGAAATCGTCCTGGCGCAGAAACGCGTCAACCCAATTCGAGGCAACTCCGCGTGTGAGGTGCTCGAGCAAACCGCAAAAGAGAGAACTCGGGATTAGTGCTCCTGCGTGTGGTGCGAATGGCTCTTTAATGCAGTTGCCAGTTTGAAACTCTTCAACTTCACTAAAACCGGTTGGGGATCGTCCTCTCTTATCGTGTAACAACTGTCCGGATTTATCTGCTTTAGAGTTTGCGTTGTACGGGATGCCGGCCAGAAAACCTCCACTGAAGAGATCGATTTCGCCTGGCCCAAACCGATTTCCTGTCGCAACGGATTTGCGCCAAAACTGCCGCCGGAATTGACTGTTTTGTAAATCGCCCGTTGCCCTGCCTCGGTTTCCACAATCACCTTGATCCGCGCGCCAATGCCCGCGCGATTGGATTTAACGCCGACGAGCTTGAGTTTAAGCCAATGATTGCTGTTGCCGGGATTCTCGAACAGGGCCTTCCGGTAAATGTCGCCGGAGTACGCCCCGCCCATGTTCGCGAAGATGTCCTGGTCGCCGTCATTGTCAATGTCAGCGAAAGCGATCCCGTGACCTTTTTGCAAATGACCAAACCCTCCTGCCGCTGTCACGTCCTGAAAGAACTTACCTCCCGCGTTACGAAACATCCGATTGGGAATCAGCGTGCCTAAATCCGGGTCGCCGGTGCCGAGGTAAAAGTCGAGGTAACCGTCATTGTCCAGGTCGCCAAAATTGCAGGCCATACCAAGCAGGACCTTGTAGAGATGCGCTGCTTTGGTAACGTCGGTGAAAGTGCCGTCGTGATTATTGTGGTAAAGCCGCGCTCGTTCAGCTTTGGTCGGGAGCCCGAGATAGTCGGCGGCGATGTCACCGACATCTGTAATTGCAAACCCACAAACAAAAATGTCCAGCCACCCATCGTTGTCATAATCAAAAAACCAGGTCGGAAAACTATGACGCGGCTCGGTGACGCCCGCTTGCGCCGCCACGTCGGTGAATTTCCATGCGCCCTTGGGGGACCTGTCCGCGCCCTGCGGGCCCTCGTTGCGAAACAGCATCTTGGGTTGACCGCGACTTGAGACATGAAGGTCCGGCCAGCCGTCGTTGTTGTAATCGCCGCTGGTGACCGCCTTGATGAACGCGATCGCGTCCAAACCGACTTCAGCCGCGCACTCGGTAAAAGTGCCGTCGCCGTTGTTGCGAAAGAGTTCGCAACGGTTCGTGTCGCCCGGAGTCGTTTCGTTGCCGGCAAACAAATCCAGCCAACCATCGTTGTTGTAATCGAACCACGTCGCCGCCTGCGTCGGATGGAAGCGAAGCAGGCCGGCTTCCTCAGTGACGTCGTCGAACGTGCCGTTGCCATTGTTGCGCAGCAACGACAGTGGATAATGTCCCTCGACCCCGAACCACGCCCCACGCAGCACCAACACGTCGGGCCAGCCGTCGTTGTTGTAATCGGTCTGCATGATGTTAAGCCCGCCCGTTTCACCCAATAATCCGGCTTCTTCAGTGCGGTCGCTGAAAGTCCCGTCGCCGTTGTTGTGGAAATAACGCAATTGATCCTGGACCCCGAGCGAGGAAATCATGATGTCCAGGTTGCCATCGCCGTCGAAGTCCTCGGCAATCACGCCGCCGGACAGTGAATTCAAATCCAGCCCGAGGTTGCCCGCGACATCGTAAAACCGGGGCATTTGATAATCGGATTCAAAGGCCTTTGGTGGAATCAGCCACTTTGACGGCACACGGTCTGGATATTCGCCCAGGGTCATGTAAGCCAGGTTGAGCAGCCATCGCGCTTTCAAGTCGTCTGGAAATTCGTTCAACTGCTCGGTCAGAAGTTCTGCGGCCTTGCGGGAGCCGCGCTGGATTTTGTGAACGCCGTTGCCCCGGATCGGCATCAAACACGAATCGATGGTGTGATTGGTCAGACAATTCTCCTGTTCGCCCAACCGGAGGAATGCAATCGCCAGGAAATGCCGAAGCGAACTGCGTGTTTGGCTGCCGAAATTGACCCCACTGGTCCTGGTAAAGGCATCAAGCCGCGTGAACTCCTCGATCGCCTCCCAGCTTTTGCCTGCCAGCAGCAACTCCGTGGCATACCTGGAATCCAGGTCGAGGACTTTGGTCCCTTTGTCGAGCGAGTCCGGCGTCGCGAGCAACTGGTTCAACTCCTTGCCAAACAAATCCGCCCGTTCGCGATTCAGGTAAAGGTTGTTCCGCGGGTTGCTCTGCGCGGAGATTTTCTGAAGCCGCTCGGCCATTTGTTTTGTCCCCGGCGCCTGGTAAGGAGCGGAACGAAGACGGGAACCACAAAAAACCATTGCACACAGGAGGACGAACCAGCGGGCGAAGGAAAGAACCCGCTGTCGTTGCAGAGCGAGAGCAGCGCTCATTCAAAAGGAAGACCTTAAAGTGAATCTGTTTGAACGGTGCTACTTTAGTCGCGCCGGGTTGAGAACACAATTTGATTCTTCCTGCCGCTTCAATATGCTGGCCGCGAAAGTCAAATGATCTGCATTCGGCATCGGGTGCGAAACTATCTCCGGTCGCTCAGGTCCAGGTTTTGCGCAGCGCGAGTGGGCTTTGCCGTGGCTTTGGTCTCCTCGCTCCAAAGCGGCAGCGCGCTCGAGTGGCAGACGGGCAACGGCTGGCGAAGCGCTCAACTGCCCGTCGCGAAGTCGGGTTCAACCGGCTTCACGCTCCTGCCACCGTCGGTGACTGGAATCGGATTTACAAACCAGTTGTCGGACACGAACGCCGCGCTGAACCAAATCCGACTGAATGGCTCCGGCGTTGCGGCGGGCGACGTGGATGGCGACGGACGGGTGGACCTGTATTTTTGCGGGCTGGACAACCCCAACGCGCTTTACCGCAACCTCGGCCAATGGAAATTCGAGGACATCACCGCCCGCGCCGGCGTGGCGTGCCCCGGGCAATATTCCACCGGGGCGGTTTTCGCCGATATCGACGGAGACGGTGATGTGGATTTGCTGGTCAACTCGCTGGGGGGCGGGACGCGATTGTTCCTGAACGACGGCCAGGGCCATTTCACCGAGTCAACGGACAGCGGGTTGATTCGGAGACGGGGCAGCATGTCGATGGCGCTGGCGGACGTGGATGGCAACGGCACCCTGGACCTTTACGTCGCCAATTATCGCACGACGACCATCCGCAGCACTGGATTGGACATGCTGAATGTCAATGGCCGTCGAATGCTGCGCCCTCAGGATCGCGATGACTATCTATTAACTCCCGAAGGACTGGTGCGCGAACGTGGCGAGCCGGACATTTTGTACCTGAATGAAGGCAAGGGGAAGTTAAGACCCGTGTCGTGGACAGAGGGTTCTTTTCTGGATGAGGAAGGCAAGCCGCTCGCGTCGCCTCCACGGGATTGGGGGCAGTCGGTCATGTTCCGGGACCTTGATGGCAACGGCGCGCCGGACATCTATGTTTGCAACGATTTTTGGAGTCCCGACCGCGTGTGGATCAATGATGGCAGGGGAAAATTCCGCGCGCTCTCAGGAAGGGCTCTGACGAAAACCAGCAGTTTCTCGATGGGCATCGATTTTGCGGACGTTAACCGCGACGGCCTGGATGACTTCATCGTTCTCGACATGTTGAGCGCAGACCATGTTCGGCGCATGAGCCAATTTTCCGAGACAGAAACCGCCTCGCTCCCGAGCGGAGTCGGGACCGACCCTGAGCGTCCTCAAGTCGCGCGCAACACCCTGTTTCTGAATCGCGGCGACGGCACTTTTTCGGAGATCGCATTTTTTAGCCGCCTCGAAGCCACTGAATGGTCCTGGTGTCCGGTTTTTCTGGATGTGGACCTGGACGGCTACGAGGACCTGTTGATTACGACCGGCTACAGCTTCGACACGCAGGACCTCGATGCCGACCAGCGAATCAACGCCTTGGGACCCTGGCCTCGGGAAAGGGTGCCTTTCAAACTGTTGATGTATCCGCCGCTACCGCTGCCGAACAAGGCGTTTCGCAACGAGCATGATCTCACCTTTCGGGAAGTGAGTCATGCGTGGGGCTTTGATTTCAAAGGGGTGTCGCAGGGGATGTGTTTGTGTGATTTGGACAACGACGGGGACCTGGATGTGGTGGTGAACAATATGAACGGGGCGGCGGGCCTTTACCGCAACGAGAGCAATGCGCCGCGGGTGGCGGTGCGGTTGAAGGGTCAGGCGCCCAACACGCAGGGTATCGGGGCCAGGATTTGGCTCTACGGCGGGGCGGTTCCGATGCAGAGCCAGGAGATGATCTGCGGGGGCAGATACTTGAGCGGTGATGATCCGATGCGGGTGTTTGCCGCCGGGAGTCTGACCAATGCGATGCGCATTGAAGTGAGGTGGCGCAACGGAAAACGGAGCGCCGTCAACGGAGTGAAGGCCAACCGGATTTATGAAATCATCGAATCGGGAGCGGTGGAAGACCAAGGTTCAAAGCTCAAAGTTCGGGCGAGTGGACCTGGTGGTGCCGCAGAACGGGGCGGAGACAAAGCTCTTTCCAGCGAAACCGCCTTTTCACCACCGGGAGATCGCATCTTGCAAAAAAAATGTTGACAAAAACGAGAGATTCTGCGAAAAAGAGTCCAGTTCCCGATGTGGCGAATTCAAGAAACTCACGACTTTTTCTATGAAACTCAACTTACTGGCGGCAGTATTGCTTGCGGGCTCGGCTTTGGCTGCTCAAGCGGCGCAGATTTTTGTCCCTGGTTATCTACGATACGAATTCTGGCCGGGTGGCGTGCTAAAAGCGGGTGTTGAAGCAGGCACGGCAGGCGCACCGAGCACCAACCCTGCCTATCCCAGTGACTACGTGCCCAGCTTCGAAGTCCCTGTGATGGATTTTGCGAATAATTACTCGGAGAGAATCAGCGGCTTTTTCGTCCCACCCGCTACCGGGGTTTATGACTTCATCATATCGACCGACGACACATCGGATCTTTTCCTGAGCACTGACAATACCCCGGCCAACAAGCGCATGATCGCCCAACAACCGGGCTGGAACGCCACTCGCCAATGGAGAATCGATGCCGGCGGAGGCACTGATTTGCAGCAAAGGTCTTCCGATACTTGGCAGGACGCGACTGCAAATTCCCCCTTTGCCTCCGGCATTTCGATGGTCGCCGGCCAGCAATACTACATTGAGGGCGTTATGAACGAATTCGGCGGCGGAGACAACTTCGCAGTCGCCTACCGGGTGCACGGAACAGATAACTACCCACAGGATGGTGAAGGTTCAAACCTTTCCGGCAAATTGATCGGGGTTGTTGGCCCGGCACCTACGACGCTGACGATCACCACTCAGCCTCAAAACACGACGGTTTTCGCCGGAACGATCGCCAAATTCAAGATCGCGGTTCAAACCGACAGTGTGTTTCCACTGCTTTACCAATGGCGCAAAGGCGGCGCGAGTATCACCAATGCCAACGGCACGGAATATACTTTAGTCGCTTCGTCCACAGACAGTGGGTCGTCGTTCGATTGTGTGGTGACCGTGCCTGGTATTACAAATACAAGTTCGACGGCGACCCTGACCGTCTCGGCATCGGGCGCGGTTGTTGTCAACGGCAAACTTAAACAGGAGATGTGGCTGGGAAACAGCCGCGCCGCTGTCGAGAATGGAACTGCGGGCGATCCCGCTACCGTGAGTGAGTTCACCAGTTTTCACGCTCCCGTCGATTTGTTGAGCCCGGGCGGCGCCGATTTCAGCTACACGCGCCGTGTCAGCGGCTATTTCACTCCGACGGCCAGCGGCCCTTACGTGTTCTTTGTCTGTTCCGACGACGATTCGGACCTGTTTCTGAGCACCGATGAAAGCCCCGCGAACAAACGCCTGATTGCTCAGGAAACTGCCTGGAGTGCTGATCTCTCGTGGTCAGGGGCGACCGGCGCCCCCAGCGTTGCGGCCCAAAAACGGTCGGATTCATGGGTTCCCGACCCGAACAATCCGCCCACGGGCGGCCCGCCCTTTGCCACCGGGATTTCTTTGGTGGCCGGGACCCGCTATTATATCGAGGGCGTGCATCACGAAGGGGGTGGCGGTGACAATTTCAGCGCCACGTTCACGTTGCTGGCCGATGTCGGCACTCTGACCGATGGCACCCCCACCGTGCTCACCAACGGAGTCATCTCTTACGTTACCAGTCCGGTGACTACCGGCACGATTACTACTCAGCCTCAGAATGTGACGGTGTTTGAATCGCAATCTTTCTCAGTGAGCGTGGCCGCACAGACCGACGGCGAGTTGTCGCCGCTTTACCAGTGGCGCAAGGGCGGGGTCAATCTCACCAACGGCTTTGCCAGCACGACTACCTATCCCGTCGCCGTGTCCGCGCTTTCGGATGGCGGCCAATACGACTGTGTGGTGACCATTCCAAATTCATCCATCGTCCTCACCAGCACAGTAGCGACGGTGACCGTAAACACGACGCCGTTTGCGACCGGCTTTTTGAAATATGAATACTTCCCGGGCCACACCAGACCAGAAGTTGAAGGTGGCACGGCGGGCAATCCGTCCTTTGCTGGAACGACGGTCGGCTCCGATCTAAGCGGCGGCGTGAGGAGCTTTGAATCGGGCATAAATTTCGCCGATGGTTATGCGAACAGGTTTAGCGGATATTTCATCCCGCCGACGACTGGCAGTTACACCTTCTTTGTCTCCAGCGACGACGATTCGGATTTATTCTTGAGCACGGACGATCTGCCGGCCAACAAACGGTTAA
>QHPA01000082.1 GCA_003218935.1 Verrucomicrobiota bacterium | reverse complement strand
TAATGGCGCCACGGACAACACAAATATTCTGTATCTGATTGATGTCAGGTACGCGAAGCTCGCACCATATACTCAAACTCCCGGGCTTTATAAATGCCCTGCGGATCAAAGCAAAAGCCGGGGGCGCACAGGACTTCCGCGAGTTCGAAGTCTTTCCATGAGCCAGGCAGTGGGTACCAAATTGAGTGCCGGCAGTCCTCCGGTTGACGGCCCGTGGCTTACAGGCAGTTACGGCCAGAACACTGCAACGCGAGGTCCATACAGGACCTATGGAAAGCTGAGCCTCATCACGGATCCATCTCCGGCAAATCTATGGATCCTCCTGGATGAACATCCCGACAGTATTAATGATGGCGGCATGGCCGTGGCGCTTTGGGCGTCCGCCAGCGCAACTAAATGGATTGATGTTCCGGCCACCTACCATAATGGGGCGTGTGGTTTGTCGTTCGCCGATGGACACTCGGAAATTCACAAATGGCTTCGGCAGGACGGAATCCCAAAAATCAAATACCAAACGATGAGTGGACTGATAAGCGTTCCGAATAATCCAGACATAATCTGGATGGCAAAGAGAACATCCGCTCGAGTGGACGGTAATCCACTGCCTTATTGACTGTGAAAATGTGAGCTGGCGGGACGGCTTTGTGGCCGTCCTGTTTTTCATCAGGGTCGGGCGAAGCGTGCGGGCCATACGTTGTTTTCAATTTTGTTGTATCCTTCTATTCGCTGTGCCTTGGATTTTGTTGCGTTGAATGGCGCTGCAATTCGATTTAAACGGCATAGCGCATGTTCGAGCTGCTCAAGTCTGATCCCAATTCCAAAGCCCGCCTGGGACGTTTAACCACCGCTCATGGTGTCGTTGACACTCCGGTCTTCATGCCTGTCGGCACGCAAGGGAGCGTCAAGGCGCTCGATCCGCGTGAGCTGCGCGAGATGGGGACGCAAATCATTCTGGGCAATACCTACCATCTTTCGATCAGGCCCGGTCTGGAAATCATTCGCGCCGCGGGCGGCTTGCACCAATTCATCCATTGGCCGCATCCCATTTTGACCGATAGCGGCGGGTTTCAGGTGTTCAGCCTGGCCAAAATCCGAAAAATCAAACCGCACGGCGTCGAATTTCGTTCGCATCTGGACGGCGCACTGCTCTTTCTCGGGCCAAAGGAGGCAATGGAAATCCAGCGCGAGCTCGGCTCGGACATTGCCATGGCGTTTGACGATTGCCCGCCGTACACCAGCACGCCGCGCGACTTCCGGAGCGCGGTCGAGCGGACCACTCTCTGGGCGAAGGAGTGCCGCGAGCAACCGCGCGCGTCCGGCCAATTGGTCTTTGGCATCGTCCAGGGCGGGACCCACGCCGCGCTGCGCGAGGAGTGCGCGCAGGCCATCGTCGCGATGGAATTTGATGGCTACGCCATCGGCGGCGTGAGCGTCGGCGAGCCGGAGCGGGAGATTTTCAAGGCGATTGAATTGACGGGACCGTTCCTGCCGGCGCGCTTGCCGCGTTACGCGATGGGGCTGGGCACGCCGGCGCAATTGGTCGAGTTGGTCGCGCGCGGCATCGACATGTTCGACTGCGTTTTGCCAACGCGCGTGGCGCGCAACGGCACGGCCTTCACGAATCAGGGGACGGTCAGCGTCAAAGCCGGTTTCAACAAGGCGGACTTCCGGCCGATTGAAGAGGGGTGCGACTGTTTCGCCTGCCGCCAATTCACGCGCGCTTATCTGCGCCATTTGCTGAACGTGAACGAAATCCTCGGTCTGCGGATGGTGAGCGTGCACAACAGCCACATGTATTTGAAGCTGATGGCGGACGTCCGCGCGCACCTGGCCGCGGGAACTTTCCCCGAGTTCAGGCGCGATTTTGTGGCCCGTTACGTGCCCACGCAAAAGGTGCTTCTGGCGCGAGCGAACACAGAACGATAAAGCAGTCCTCGTCCTCGAAAAGCCTTGGAACCGACGAGGACGAGGAGCGAAATTCCCGCGATCAACGCCAAATTTTTTCAAGTACTTACGTCGGAGCAGCCCCGTTAAAGCATAAAACGATGGCTAAAACGCTTGCCAAATGCGGTCGCATCCCTAGATTTGACGGCTCTTGAATTGAGCGACATGACTTTTTCTGCTTTGAACACAGTGCTGGCGCAGGGCACGACTCCGAATCATCCTGCTCCACCGGCCGGGCAGGGCCTCGAGCAGTTGCTCAAGGGGCCGCTGCCCATGCTGGTTCTGATGGTCGTCGTTTTCTACTTCATCCTGATCCGCCCGCAGCAAAAGAAAACCAAAGAACACGAGCAGTTGCTCAAGACGCTCAAGCCGAAGGACAAGGTCGTCACCAGCGGCGGCGTGATGGGAATCGTCGTCAGCGTGCAGGAAAAAACCGTTACCATCCGGTCGGCGGACACGAAACTGGAAGTGTTGAAGAGCGCGGTTGCTGAAATCACCGAACGCGCCGCCAGCGAAGCCTAAAATTTCTGTTCCATGAAGCGTAACAATCGGTGGAGATGGCTGTTGGTGGTTTTTATCGTGGCCTGGGCGTTGTGGGAAACTTACCCGCCAACGAACCGCGATCTGCTGGAGGAATTCAAGGGCCGCGCGGTCAACCCCGACACCAATTTCACCGCGATCCTCAGCCGGGCCCAACAATTGGAGCAACAGGCCCCGGGCCGGTCGTTTGCCAATCTGTTGCAGGCGGTCGGCACCAACGACCTGACCCACTACTTTCCGTTCGTCGACGTCGCGTCGGAGACCGAACCGACCCTGGCCATTCTCCATCACTTGCAGCGCGATGCGGCGGGCAAAATCAAGCTCGGTCTCGACCTGCAGGGCGGCACATCGTTCCTGGTCGAGATGGACACCAACAAGCTCGCGCAAGCCGAGCAAAGAAGCCGGGCGCTGTCGCAAGCACAGGAAGTGTTGCGCAAGCGCGTGGACCGGTTCGGTGTCGCCGAGCCCGTCATTCAGGAAGCGGGCGAAAACAAGATCCTGATCCAGTTGCCGGGTTTGTCCGAGCAGGAAAAGGAGAGCGCGGAACGCACGATTCAGCGCGCGGCATTTCTTGAATTCAGAATGGTGCATCCGGAGAGCACCGAACTGCTTTCCAAAGGACTGACAGCCATCGGTTACACCAACATGGTCTGGCAGCAGAAGAAGTCAAAAGGCCCGGTCCGTCTTGAGCCGTACCTGGTCAAGAAAACACCCGAACGCGGCTTGACCGGCAAATATATCAAGAACGCCGGAGTGTTTTTCGATCCGGTCACCAATGAACCGAAAATCCACATCGACTTCAACGCGGAAGGCGGATCGTTGTTTGGCGACATCACGCGTGAAAACGTGCACCACTTTTTGGCCATCCTCCTGGACGGCCAGCTCAGGTCGGTGGCGGAAATCCGGGAGCCGATTCTCAGTGGTTCGTGCGAGCTTTCCGGCGGCTTTACGGTGGAGGAAGCGTTTGAATTACAAAACGTGTTGCTGAATCCGCTCGAAGCGCCGGTCATAATCGCGGAGGAGCGCGACGTTGATCCCTCGCTCGGCAAGGACTCAATCGCCAGCGGCATCAAAGCCGCCGCGATTGGCACGGCGGCAGTCGTGGTCTTCATGCTGGTTTACTATATGCTGGCGGGACTGGTCGCCAACGTCGCGCTGATGCTGAACATCATCATCCTGGTCGGGGTCATGTGCTCGCTGGGCACCACGCTGACGTTGCCTGGCATCGCGGGCGTGGTGTTGACGATCGGCATGGCGGTGGACGCCAACGTGCTGATTTATGAACGCATCCGCGAAGAGCTGGCCGCCGCCAAATCGTTGCGCGGCGCGCTGAACGCCGGCTACGACAAGGCCTTCAGCACGATCTTCGATTCCAACCTGACCACGCTTATTTCTTCGGTCATCCTGATCTGGCTCGGCACAGGGCCCGTGAAGGGTTTCGGCGTTTCGCTGACCATCGGCGTAACGGCGAGCATGTTCACGGCGTTGGTGGTCACGCGCCTGATTTTCGACTGGTTGTTGGAGAAGAATCTGATCAAGTCGCTGAACATGCTGCACATCATCCGCGGCGCGAACTTCGATTTCATGCGCTGGGCTGTCCCTGCTTTCATCGCCTCCTGGGCGTTGATCCTGATCGGAAACGCGTACGGCTTGTATCGCGGCAAGGACGTTCTCGGACCGGACTTTGCGGGCGGCGACCGGTTAACGCTGGCTTACGTCGAGAGCGAGCAGGTCGGAGTGGACAAGCTGCGTGATATGATCGGCAAACTCGGAATCGGTGATGCAACGATCCAGTACCAAAAAGATCCGGGCATCGGCAAGCGATCGCTTCAAATAACGACTCCGTTTGGGACGGGAGTCAGGCTGGAGGATGCGCTCAAAGAACAATTCCCGGCCGCCAAATATGAGCGGCTCCAGTTGGACAAAGTGGGGCCGACCGTCGGCCGGGAAATCCAGGAGTCGGCGGTCATTTCAGCGCTGCTGGCGATGTTCGGCATCCTGGTTTATGTGGCTTTCCGTTATGAATTTTCCTTCGCGGTCGGCGCGGTCATCGCGATCATCCACGACGTGCTGATGACCATGGGCTGGTTTTTCCTGACCGGCCGCGAGTTGAGCGCGCCGATTGTCGCCGCCATTTTGACCATCATCGGCTTCTCCATCAACGACACCATTGTCATCTTCGACCGCATTCGCGAGGACTTGAAGCTCGGCGTGCGCGGCACGTTCAAGGAGTTGATGAACCACGCGCTGAACCGGACATTAAGCCGCACGATCATTACTTCGGGAACGGTGTTTTTGGCGACGCTGTCGCTCTATCTGTTTGGAGGCGGCGTCATCAACGATTTCGCCTTCACGTTCCTGGTCGGCATCATCACCGGCACCTATTCGAGCATCTACATCGCCAGCGCTCTGGTGCTCTGGTGGCACAAAGGTCAGCGGCCCACGGGAGGCGCCTCCCAGGTGGTCATGGACAGCGCCATCACTGCCAGCGCCAACCGGCCAGCCAAGGCGGCCTGAGCGCAGGGTCATGCTCGGTCAGGTTGAAATCACGCCCTTTCACTGGGCAGGCTTCATTGTCGTTGTTCTGCTTTTTCTGTCGCTGGACCTGGGCGTGTTTCATCGTCGCGCTCACGTCGTCAGGTTCCAGGAAGCGTTCACCTGGACCGTGGTTTGGTTTGGCCTGGCGCTGGTTTTTGCCTTCGCCTTCGTGAAGCCAAACCTGGGCGAAAAGAAAACGCTGCTGTTCATCACCGGTTACATCACTGAATTGTCCTTGTCGATGGACAATGTGTTCGTCATCGCGCTGATCTTCGCCTATTTTCGCATCCCGACCGAGCACCAGCATCGCGTGCTGTTTTGGGGGATCCTGGGCGCGCTGATCATGCGGGGATTGATGATCCTGGCCGGGGTCAGCCTGATCGAGCGCTTTGAATGGCTGCTTTATTTGTTCGGCGCTTTTCTGATTTATAGCAGCCTCAAGATGATGTTCGCGGAGGAGGAAGGTGTGCATCCGGAAAAAAACCCCGTCATCCGACTCGCCCAGAAGGTGTATCCGGTCGTGAACACCTTCGCCGGGCAAAAATTTATCGCCCACGTGGATGGGCGTCGGGCGCTGACGCCCCTGGCGATTGTGTTGTTGATGGTCGAAACCACCGACGTCATTTTCGCGGTGGACTCGATCCCAGCCATCTTCGGTCTGACGACGGATCCGTTCATCGTGTTCACGTCGAACGTGTTTGCCATCCTCGGTTTGCGCTCCCTGTATTTCGTTCTGGCGGGCGCGATTGGCTATTTTCGTTACCTCAAAGTCGGTCTCTCCATCGTGCTGGCATTCATCGGTGTCAAAATGCTGCTCGATCCCCATCTCAAGGAACACGAACTCAGGGAAGCGCGTTGGTTCCAGATCGAGATTGACCCGAATGTATCGCTTGCCGTAGTGGCTTCAATCATTCTGACCTCGATGATCTTTTCCCTGATCGTGGCGCGCAGGGGGCACTCCGCCGCCAGGAAGGCCGAGGATGATTCGGAGCCGGATTCGCCGTGATGGCTGGATTGATGAATTCGCAAAGTGGCACAGGCATCCATCCTGTCCGCGACAGGGCACAGGCCTGTCCCACTTTCACGCCGTGAAATTTCGGTGGTCAATCGCGCCTCCGCCGCCGCTGCTGGCCCGGCGATTGACCGAAGAACTCAGGGCGTCTCCGCTGTTGGCCCGATGCCTCGTCAACCGGGGGCTGACTGAACAGGACCGCGCGGCGGATTTCCTGCAACCCCGGTTGAGGCAACTGAGCGATCCATTCCTGCTGCCGAACATGGCCGCGGCCGTCGAGCGGCTGTTTCTGGCGCGACGCAAGGACGAGCCGCTCGTCATTTTCGGAGATTACGACGTGGACGGTGTCACTTCGACTGCGCTTCTGACCGAAATTCTGACCGCGCTCGGCTGGAAAGTGAACCATTACCTGCCGCACCGTTTGGATGAAGGTTACGGTCTGAGCCAGGACGGGGTCGAAAATTGTCTGCGGAGATTTCCCATCAAGCTGTTGCTGGCGGTCGATTGCGGGTCCACGGCTGTTTCCGTCGTTGACTGGCTTCGCCAACGGGGAGTCGAGGTCATCGTTCTGGATCATCATCAGGTTTCAGATCCGCCTCCGCTGGCAACCGCCCTGGTGAATCCACAAAGTGGGACAGGCACCTTCACGGAACTCTGCTCTGCCGGGCTGGCGTTCAAACTCGCGCACGCATTGGTGAAGCGGGGACGCGAAACCGGTTTGGCCGGAGCGCAAAACTTTGATCTTCGCCCACTGCTCGATCTGGTGGCGCTGGGCACCATCGCCGATCTCGTTCCGTTGACCGGCGAAAACCGCATTCTGGTCACGACCGGACTCCAACGATTGCAGCGGACGCCACGACCCGGTTTGATCGCTTTGAAGGCAGTGGCCGAAGTCGGGGGACCGATCGGCGTCTATGAAGTCGGCTTTCAATTGGGGCCGCGGCTCAATGCGGCAGGACGACTGGAAACCGCTGTTGGAGCGCTGAATTTACTGCTCGCGCAGAACCTGGCGGAAGCCGAGCCGTTGGCGCGCGATCTGGAAGCGCGCAACCGCGAACGCCAGCAGATCGAGCGCCGCATCGCTGAGGAAGCAATTGGCGCCGTGCGCGCAAAATTCGACGCGCAAACCGACTACGTCATCGTCGAAGGCCAATTGTTGTGGCACGTCGGAGTCGTCGGCATTGTCGCTTCGCGCGTGTTGCGCGAGTTTCACCGACCCACGATCATCATTGGCGGCGAAGGAGAGGAATGGCGGGGTTCGGGGCGCAGTATCGAAGGGTTCGACCTCGCGGCGGCCCTGCGCGAGTGCCAGGATTTGCTGGTGCGACACGGCGGTCACGCGATGGCGGCCGGACTTTCCATTCGGCCGGAAAATCTGGACGCGTTGCGCACTCGGCTCAATGAACTGGCGCGGCTGACCCTGACGCGCGAGCAGTTACAGCCGCTGCTGCGGCTGGACGCGGAAGTCAATTTGAGCGAGCTGACGTTGGAGCGGCTGGAGGAATTACAGCGTCTGGAGCCGGTCGGGCAGGGGAACCCGCCGGTGCAACTCGTTGTTCGCCAGGTCACGCTCCATCGTCCACCGCAGCGGATGGGACGCGCGGAGCAGCACACTAAGCTGTGGGTGACCGACGCCGGCAGTGTTTGCGAGGTCGTCTGGTGGAACTGCGAGGATGCGGCGTTGCCCTCCGGACGCTTCGATCTGGCGTTTGTTCCCCAGATCAACGAATACAACGGCTTGCGTTCGGTGCAGTTGAAGTTGCTGGACTGGCAGTCCGCGGACTCGTGTCATGTCACAATGTGAAGGTTACGCTTTATGGTAGTACTGGTTGCAGGTTGAAAAGCGCCCAGCCATCATCCGTGCCACAACGTGCAACGAGCAACTTACAACCTGCAACTGTTGAAATGATTTCCGCCATCATCGTTGCCGCCGGCAAAGGCGCCCGGATGGGACCGGGCGTTGATAAGCTTTTTCTGGAGGTGGCCGGCCGTCCGGTCGTGGCTCACACATGGCAACGGTTCGATAACGCTGCTTGTATCGACGAAGTCATCCTCGTTGTGCGGGACACGATGCAACCCGCTTTCACCGCGCTTGCCGAAAAGTTCTTTTTCAAAAAACCGTATCGCCTGATCGTTGGGGGAAAAGAGAGGCAGGACTCGGTCTGGAACGGTTTGCAGGCGTTGGCTCCGGCGACGGAGATAGTGATCATCCAGGACGGTGCGCGTCCTTGCACTTCGGAGAAACTTATTGCCGACACCGTACGGGCCGCGCGCGAAGTCGGCGCTGCCGTGGCGGCGCAGCGAGTGACCGACACGATCAAGGAATCCGACGGAGGAACCCGGGTCGCCCGGACGGTGGATCGCTCGCAGCTTTGGGCCGTGCAGACGCCGCAGACGTTTCGTGTGGAGGTGATTCGCCGGGCGCTGGCGGCGGTGCAACAAAAGGGTTTATTGGTGACCGACGACACCGCAGCGTGCGAATTGATCGGTCAACCGGTCGAGTTGGTCGGAAGCACCGCGCCGAACCCCAAGGTCACGGTGCCCGGGGATTTGCCTTACCTTGAACTTCTTTTGCGGGAGTGAACGTGAGGCGTGACAGGTGTCTTGCGCGCGCGCATGAACCAGGTGGGGCGAGACTCGGTCGAGCCCTGATTTCTATCCATTGCAGATCACGGCTCCACGGAGTCTCGCCCCACCGTTCATGGTCCCAATGCGCTGCCGATTTTTGGAGGCTTTCCGCGCACCACGCGCCCTGTTCGCGTTCAAGCCAAGCTCGCTCTTGCCAATTAGACAGCCGCCCATTACTGTCGTGTTGATTATCAGTTTATGAAGAAACGCATTTTATACAGTTTGCTCCTCACCGCACTCACTCTTAACCTGCTCCTTGGGGCCCGGCTCTACTTCAGCTACGCCCAGGCCGGCGAAAAGGACGATGTTTACGGGAACATCGAGATGTTCATTCGTGTGCTCGAACGTGTGCGCAAAGACTATGTGGACGGGGATAAATTGACTTATAAAGAGCTGATTTATTCGGCGCTGAAAGGGATGCTGAATTCGCTGGACCCGCACAGCGAGTTCATGGACGCGGAGAAATACAATGAACTGAAGAATGACACGGAGGGGTTGTTTGGCGGAGTGGGCATCGTGATCAGCGTGCGCGACAATTTTCTGACCGTCGTCGCGCCGATGGAAGATACGCCGGCGTTCAAAGCGGGGATTTTAACCGGCGATCGCATCATCAAGATCGAGGGAAAGAGCACGGAGAGATTGAGCCTCCCGGACGCAGTGAAACGATTGCGCGGCGCGCCAGGCACGGAGGTGAACATTACCGTGCAGCGCCCCTCGTCCGGACAGGTTCGCGACGTCAAACTGACTCGCGCCGAGATCAAGGTGGACACCGTCAAGGACATCGACGGTAAACGCGAGTTTCCACTGGGCGAAGGTAAAATCGGTTACATCCGCCTTACCCAGTTTGGCGAGCAGACCGGTTCTGAACTCGACGACGCGCTGAAGAAACTCGACAAACAAGGGATGCAGGCTCTGATTCTGGACTTGCGCAACAACCCAGGCGGTCTGCTCGATCAGGCGGCGAAAGTTTGTGAGAAGTTTCTGCCGAAGAACCAGTTGATCGTTTCCACGGAAGGGCGTCACGCGGAGGAGCGGACGAGTATTGCTTCTTCAGGGCGCGGCGCGCATCCCAATCTGCCGCTCGTGATTCTGGTCAACAACGGCAGCGCCAGCGCTTCGGAAATCGTCGCCGGCTGCTTGCAGGACACTACGACGACTGGCGTTTCGCGGGCGGTCATTCTTGGCGAACAGACCTTTGGCAAAGGTTCGGTGCAAAAGATTTTGCCGGTGGGAGACGGCTCCGCATTGCGCCTGACCACAGCGAAATATTACACGCCCAGTCACAAGGTGATCCACGAAAAGGGGATCACCCCTGACATTGTTGTCCCGATGACTGCGGAAGAAGAAGAGGCTCTTTTTCTGCGGCGCATCCCCGGCGGACTCGAAACGCTGCCCGCCGATCAGCGGGAAAAGGCCATGAGCGTCCATGACACCCAGTTGGAACGGGCTATGGACGTGCTCAAGGGCATCGCTCTTTACGCCAAGCGGGCCAGCGCGAGCGAGAGGGTCCCTGGCAAAAAGGGCGAAAAAGTCGCCGTCGCGAACTGACGGTCAACTCCACACCCACGGTTCCCGCCAGGCTGGCCGGCGCGCGAAGCGTCCTGGCGCTCAGCGGATGACTCTCCTTGCCATCGAAACCTCCTGCGATGAAACCAGCGCAGCGGTAGTCCGGGACGGCCGGGTCCTGGCCAACGTCGTTTCTTCGCAAATCGCACTTCACGCCGAGTATGGCGGCGTGGTGCCCGAACTGGCCACGCGCGAACATCTGCGCAATCTGGTTCCCCTCGCGCAAACAGCTCTGCGCGAGGCCAGGGTGACAGCGAAGCAGTTGGATGCCCTGGCGGCAACACGCGGTCCGGGACTGCCCAGCGCGTTGATGGTCGGGCTCAAGGCCGCGCAGGCGATGGCTTTCGCGCTGCGAAAGTCCTTTCTTGGTATTCACCATCACGAGGCCCATCTCTACTCGCCGTGGATTGGCGGCGATCCGCCAGTTGCGGATTTTGCTTCGTTTCAGCCGAACGTCTCGCTCATCGTCAGCGGCGGGCACACCATGATTGTTCACGTCGAAGCGGAACTGAAGCATCGATTGCTTGGTTCGACTGTCGATGACGCCGCAGGCGAATGTTTCGACAAGGTGGCGAAGCTCATCGGCTTGCCATATCCGGGCGGGCCCGCGCTGGAAAAACTGGCCGAGGGCGGAAACCCGCGGGCTTTTGATTTCCCCCGGCCGATGCTGAACGAGCCGAGTGACGATTTGAGCTTTAGCGGACTAAAGACTTCAGTGCGCTACTTTTTGCGGGATCATCCTGAAATTCTCAATGACGGCCGGCGTCTGGGCGACCTCTGTGCCAGCGTGCAGGCGGCCATCCTGGAGGTACTGGTGACCAAAACCGTGCGGACGGCGAAGCGCCTGGGCCTCAGATGTGTGACTGCTTCGGGCGGCGTCACCTGCAACCGTGCCCTGCGCAAAGAGCTGGCCGCCGCATGCGGGAAAAACGCTTTAACGCTGCGCCTCGCGGAGAAAAATCTCTGCACTGACAACGCGGCCATGATCGGCATTCTGGCCGAGCGAAAAATGTTGCGAGGCGACGCGGCGACGCCGTTGGATGCCGAAATCCATGCGAGCTGGGACTTGGAGTAGTCTGCTTTCGCTTTTGTGCATGCATTGGGACCTGAACCTGGGGAAGGCACGTAGCGCAGGCTTCCAGCCTGCCGGTTCGGGCGGCATCCCTGCCGCCCAAGTGTTCTGCGGGCAAGGATGCCCGCAGAACCGGCAGCCAGGATGGCTGCCCTACGACCGCACTGTTCATGGAGCGCCTCTTCGGACTTTCAAAACTCAATGATCCGATAGAAGCGCACCGACGCTGTGCCGGTTGTGTCGGTGAAAGTGGCGGTCGGATAATTCGTCATCGGGCCGGCAAGATCTTGCCAGGCTGGATCATTCAATTCGTGCTTGAACTGGAGGCGGCAGGTGTGGCCTGCGGCGGTCTGCCATACGAGTGTGAGTTGTTGCCCGTTGAGCCTTGCTTGAGTGAATTGCGGCGGCGGGTCGGCTTGTGGAGCAACGTTCGCCGCGCGCGGCGTCGGCGTCGACAGGAACATGACCGTCGCGCTGCCATCCGGGTAACGGCCCTGGCTGATATTGTTGGTTTGAACCCCGAAACGCACGGTGTCGATCGCGGTGCCGTCCAGAGCGAAGAGGCCGATTTCATCGCCGGCGGCGGCCAATTTGAAATTCACGTGCAGATCCAGGCTGGCGCTCGTGTTTTGGTTCGTGTCGTTGTCGGCCCAGACGAGCAGATGGCCGCCGGGAGGGATCGTGTAGCCGGACGGAATCTTAAATTTGAATTGGTTCGTCAGATTGTGGGTGAGGTAATAGCCGCCGAGGTCTGCCGTGCTCGGGCCGGGGTTGTAGATCTCAAACCAGTCCTCGAAATGCCCGTCCGCCGGGTCGGCGATGAAACCGGAGTTGCTCGCCATCCATTCATTAAGGAAGACGTTGAGCGGGATGGAGCGGGAGTCGTTCATGCCGACGGGTGTGACGTAGAAAAACTCAAAGCGGTCGAATGGTTGGCCGTCGGGGAATGAACCGTAGGAACGGTCGGCACCCAAGTTGGTGTAGTTCAGGTAATCGAGCGCTTGCGGCTGACCGTTTATGTCCAACAGGGAAAGCGCGACCGCGCCGACGGCCGGGCTCAAACGAAAATTCGCGTGAAACTCGGTGGCCGTGGACTGCGCGGCCTCCCCATCCGCAAAGACGACTTTGAACTCGCCGGGCTTCATGGTCGCGCCGGTTGGGAATGCCCATTGTGCGAGGTCCGTGTAGTTGTTCGCGAGATAGAGGCCGTCGAGAGAGACGACATCGGCGCCGACGTTGTAGAGTTCGATCCACGGCTCGACCTCGCCAGCGCTGTCACGAATGCCGTTGAGATTTTCCGGCTGCACTTCGTTGATCCAAAGCGTCGGAAATGGTGGCAAGGCGGTTTGCACTCCATTAGCGCCGCCCGGCGTGGGGGAACTCGCCGCCCAGTTCGCGACACGACGCACGTCTTGCGACGGGTCGATCAGTTGCAATGAAACGCCAGCATTCGGGCCGATCACCGGCCAGGGCGGTTGACTTTCGTAGCGCACTTTGCTGATGGCGATGTCCTGATTTGGCGTCGCGCCTGGTTTGATGAGCGCGAGAGTTGCGCCGTCGAGATACAGTCGGCCGCTAAACAGGGCGAACACCGGAATGGTTCCGCCGTAAGCGTTGTTGAATGCGGCGAGGTCATTGGCCAACACAAGGTAACCGTTCGGAGGGAGCATCGAACCTTCCGGGAAAGTGTAGTTGAGGCCTTGAAAACGCCAGTTCGAGAGATCAAACGTAAAGTCCGGCGAGTTGTTGAAAAGTTCGACAAACGCCGCGCCGGGCAGGGCCGGGGAATACATGATTTCGTTGATGACCAGATGATCC
>QHPA01000524.1 GCA_003218935.1 Verrucomicrobiota bacterium | reverse complement strand
CGTGTGGCGCGGATCTTTCCGTCCGGCCCCAGGATGCGCCGGTTCGAGGCGACCTTATCGACGCGAGCCTCGCCCAGGCCGATGTCCGTCACCAGTTGCGCCCGCGGCAGGGATTCGCGCACAGCCCTCTCCAGATCAGAGATGACCTGGCGCTGAAAGCGACCGGCGAACTGGCGCGGATCGAGGCCGGCCTCATCGAGGATGCGCTCGGCGGAGAAATCGCAGTCTGGCGCGTCGTGCTGGTGCAAAGTGTGGACGGCGACGCGCGGTGGCGATGTTCCGGCCGAACGAGCGAGCGCGGCCCGGAAAGCGTCGTGACCCTCGTTGGCGATGCCGATCCAATCGACGGCACAGAGCACGATCGGCTCGCCCGCTCCCAGCAATACAATACCGCGCGCCCGGAGTCCGAGGTCCCAACGGTTCGTCACGGGATCGTAAGCCATCAGGGAGCCAATCGGTGGGGTGGCATCCACGTCGAAGGTGGCGATCTGCAAGGTCGACGCCTTCGCTCGGCTTGGAGATTCCGCAGCGGTCAACCGAAGGCCGACGATCAACAGGACAGAGGCGGCAACAGAAAAGCGCGTGAACATGAAAAGAGAATAACCGTATCTGACTTCAGAATGCCAGCTTTAGGCCTATTGGTGTCGGGTGAGGGGGCGGTTCATGGTCTCAATGCGCCGCCTATTTTGGAATTGGAGGCTTCCCCTGAGCGGCCTGGCCCTCCATTCGAGCGTTTCGTCACATATCGGTTTTCCCGGCCGGGAAGTCCGCGTAGAAACGGGTCCAACGAAAGGCCAAAGTGAATCTGCAACCGCGAAATCCATCCGCACGGGACTGCCGGGAAGCCGCGCCTGCGCCGCGTATTCGGCGCTGCAAACGGATCGGCGCGAGCGCTGGAAACCAGTTCGCAGTGCCGTTCCAAGCGCCCCGGCGAAGATTCCAGGACCTGCCGGTCGGTGGCGGCATGTCCGAGAGCCGAGCCAATAGGCGCCTTTTCCTTCCCCTGAGCCAGCCGACACGAATGGACCTCGCCGTTCATTTGATTCTGGGCCTGGCGGCGCTCGTGGCCGTGGTCTTCGCGCTGGGGGCGACGTTCGAGTTCTGCGCGCAGATCGATCGAATCGCTGCGACGTTGAACACCGGGCGTTCTTCTGCGATAATCGCCACACCGGGTTAATAGAGCAACGGCGCATCCATGAACCTCAACCGTGTCTTGCAAAGTCGCTGGCGGAAGTATGGATTGATTTTCGGTTTTTGGGCGCTGGTGGCCGTTTTCGAAGCGGCGCAGAATTACGCCTCGCAATTCGTCATGGAGAACCACGCGTTTCCCTGGGGCCTGGCCTTCCGGCGGGCTTTCGAAGAATGGTATCCCTGGGCGTTTCTCACGGTGGGGATTCTTTGGGTCGCCCGCCGCCTGGACCTCGAACGGGCGGGCGCCAAACGCTGGTTCTTTCTTCACCTGGTCGGGTCGGCGCTGGTATCGCTGGTTTACTTCGCGATTTACGCGGGGCTTTTGAACGGCCAGAAATCGGTGGTGGACGGCACCACCTTTGAGTTCGGCAGCGTGCTCAGGAAACTGGTCATTTATTACTGTCACGTCACCGTGATCATCTATTGGATGATCGTGCTGGCGCATCTCGGGTGGCATTATTATCGGCGGAATCGCGAGCGCGAATCGCAGGCCTCGGCGCTGGCCACCGAATTGGTGCGGGCGCGACTGGAGGTGCTGCGCATGCAACTGAACCCGCACTTCCTGTTTAACACGCTCCATGCCATCTCTGCCCTGATCCATGAGAATCCAGATGACGCCGACCGAATCGTAGCCCGGCTCAGCGAACTGTTGCGCG
>QHPA01000513.1 GCA_003218935.1 Verrucomicrobiota bacterium | reverse complement strand
CCAGACCGACGGCTTGTCTGCGTGATGAGCGAGGTGCCGGTCGCGCCAAAGTCGTTGCGGAATTCCCAGCACCAGGCTTTCAAACGCCGAGAACACCATGTTCAAGCTTCGCGCCCGAAAAAACGGCAGGTGAATGAAGTTGTGTGAGATCGTGTTCGCGTTCCACCACAGGCCGAGAGCAATCAGTGGAATCGACGGAAAAGCCAGCAGGACAATCCCGTGAACGACTGCCAGGGCGACGAACAGGGCGTCCCAAGGCGAATGCCTCAGGACGCCATTCGTTCGTGGCGCGGGCTTCCAGCCTGGGAACCCTTCCAGTTTTGTTGCCGGAGCAGAGTGTTTTGGTTCCATCGTCACCCGGTCGCATGCCGCACGCTCAAGCGGATCGTCGGGTTGCGCGTCATCGCTGAGGCGGGGATGGGTCAGCGCGACATACATGAGGCGAGTTGGATTGGTCTTGTTCGCGAGTCAGTTCTTCGGCTGGGCCGGCGCGCTTTTGTTTTTTGCCTTTGAATCGCGCAACTTCGCCAGTTGTGTCAACGGCTCGTAGTCCTTTCCCTCTTTCACTTTGGTCAAGCCCATCGCGACGGGATACACGTCCGGGGTTTCCGGCTTCGCATCTGTCTTTCGCAACGTCCCTTTGTCGCCGTATCGGCTCCCGAACGCAACAATCTGGCCCGTGCCGGCAACAGCTTTCAGGTCGGCCCATTCGTTGCGGCAGGCCTTTGGTTTGTCCGGATTCACTTTGTAATACAGATAACCGCGCTCGGCTTTTTTGTAGGTGTAACCGTAACCTTCTGCGATGGCGAACGCACCCCGGATTTGGACCCGTTCGGGATTTGTCTCGTTCGGCTCAAACACGACCTTGTCCACGAGGGCGTAAACGCCGACCGGGTCGCTCGCCAGCGCGCGCGCCGCGCCGACGCTCAGCAACGCCACCAGCAGCGCGGCGAGTTTGAAATTGTTCCCACGCACCAAGACGCGCGTGCCGACACCCGTCCTGAAAACAACCGGACGGGCGAATGGATGAAGAGAGAGTTTTGTTTTCATAAGAAGTTGTTGCCTGAAGCAGACTTGGATGAGGCGCAACTTGGCACTACCACCCTGTCCAGTCCGGTCTGCAAGATTGCGAAGACCCCTCACCCTGTCCCTCTCCCCATCCGATGGGGAGAGGGCGGCCTTCAGGTCGGGTGAGGGAATACGTGCCTCACCTCAGCTTGGTGGTGGTGCCGAGTTCCAATTTGGATGTCTTGCTGAAAATCTTGGCTCGCCATTTTCGAGATTGAGTATAGCCTGTTTGAAATGGGCGAAGGTCAATACCTCACAGCATGGAAAGGCCTCTGGCTGAAGATGTCTTTGCTTTTACTCGTCGCTTCGGCGCAGGCCGAGGTTGTTCCTTGGCCATTGACAGGCACGGCAGTCGCGAAGGATGGAGCGTCCAGGATAGCCTGCGCGAACAACCTTCACCTAATTGGGTATGCCGCAAAGCGCTTCGCTAATGACACAGGGCATTTCCCTTCGGCCTTTCGGGAACTTACGAACTACCTCGAAAGTCCGAACCCACTTCTCTGCCCGGCGAATGCTGCTCACTCACCGCCGGCATCGTGGGCCG
Source organism: Verrucomicrobiota bacterium (assembly GCA_003218935.1). Taxonomy (GTDB): domain Bacteria; phylum Verrucomicrobiota; class Verrucomicrobiia; order Limisphaerales; family AV2; genus AV2. The sequence continues at coordinate 3,536 of QHPA01000513.1, read as the reverse complement.
ATCTGGATTGGGACGCAATGGACTACGAGCTGGTTCCTGGAGCTAACCCCGCCGACCCCGTTAGTCGCCTTTGCCAGTGCAAAATCCATAACAACTTCGTCAACGCGGGCGGTTTCGGCACGGAGCAAGATGGTTATCATGCAGGCTGGCCCGCTGTGATCGCCCATCCGGTGGACGAGGAAGCTACACCGGGATCGACCGTTCGGTTTGAGGTGAAAATTACGGCGAACGCCCTTCAGCCTCTTTCCTTTCAGTGGCGGAGGGAGCACTTGTATTTTGTCACGAACGTCTCCTTCATTATCAACACCAACCTTTATGACGGTGGGTTCTATCGAACGAACCGTGAGGCCCGTTTTACGGTGGCCGAGCTTCCGGGAGAGACCAGTGCCGTTTACGTCATGCAAAACGTCACGACGAACGTGTATGATTACTATAGCGTCGCGATCTCAAACGCTCTCGGTGTTGCCCGTTCACAGCGCGCGAGACCTTTGGTGCTTTCCGTCGTCGCCACGCGTGCCACGAATGACTATTGGTTCGGGCTTAGATGCCAAAACAACCTCAGACAGATTCGGCTTTTGGCCGGAATCCGGGGGGCTTTTTATCCCGATCAGGCGATCACGAACTTCAGCCAGATGCTGAATTATGAGGGGTCTCCGATGTTCGAATGGCCCGTCCTGCTTTTTTGTCCAGCCGATAAAGCCAGAACCGCTCCTGCCGATTGGAACAATTTTGATTTTTCCAACACCAGTTATGAAATTCTCTCACATCCCTCGGCCGAAGAGCATCCAGCCGCTCCCTTTTGCCAGTGCAAAGTGCATCACTATTACGCGGCGATGGACGCTTCCGTTTCCTACGCCACGAACAGTCCTCTGTTGGTTGGGCTGCTTGAGGATCAGACCGCAACGTTTGGAAGTGATGCGGTCATCCGAGTCGGCGCGCTCGGTCTCGCTCCACTTACCTATGTTTGGTATAAGAACGGCCAACCCTTTTTGAGCGCAACCAACGGAACACTAACACTGACCAACGTCGCTCGCGCCGATGGTGGCCTCTATTCCGTTTTGGTCAGCAATGCTGTGGGTCGCGTTCAGAGCAACACCGCAACCCTACGCCGATGGATGGCCGCTTTCTCCCGGTGAACTGGCTGGCTTTGAAGTCCAGGTGAGTCCCAATCTGGTGGACTGGGCGACCGTGGCCAACTCGTTGTCCGTGTCGAATGGCTTGTTGATCTTGCAGGACAACAATTCGGCCAATCAAGCAGTGCGTTTCTATCGCATCATTCAGCAGTGACGCTGATTCTTCGCGGGGTCACTTGGCTTCCACAAACTCCGCCTTCAAATCGCTCTTCGGCACGGCGACGAAATGGAACGGCGCCGTCAGCGCCTGCAGGGTCAGCGCACCGGGCGGCGGGGAGGTCCGTTTCACGAAGATTTTCAGTGATTTTTCGGTTGGCTCCACGCGGACGATTTCAATCGTGTAACCGCCAGTGCGTTTGGTGCCCATCGTCGCGGCGATGATCATTTCCTTCGAGAAATCGACCGGCGGAATCTTCTCGGCTGATTGTTCCGAAATCGAATGCTGTTTCCGGAATCGTTCCCACGCCGCAGCGTCACGGATGACTTCCTGCCTGGCCTCCTTGATGCCGCTGAGCGCGCCTTTGGCCAGCGAGCGGATCGGCAAGGATCGGGCGTCGTTTGCGTTCACACAATTGAACAGACAAACGAAAAACAGGCCAACGAGCAATGATTGAATCTGAACTGCCGACACACTGTCACATTAATCATCGAATGGTGTGAAGCCAAGCCGCCTTTTCTTCTGTTTTTCCGGGTAGCGCATGCCACAATTCGACCATGATTCTCATGGCCGAAGAACTCGACAGCCTCGTCAACATTCGGCATCGGTCGCCCCATACGTTGCTCGGCATGCATCCGCTTGGCGACGGCTCAGGCGTCGTGGTGCGCGCGTTCCTTCCCGACGCGGCAACGGTCGAAGTCGTTCCGGTGCACGAAAAGGGCAAGCCGAAAATCCAACTGAAACGAATCCATGGCGCCGGCCTGTTTGAAGGCGTCACCAAAGAGACCGGCCGCGTGTACGCTTACGACCTGGTGATCACCGGCCAGGGAGGAAACCGGCGTCAGACCCGCGACCCGTATTCTTTCCTGCCGACGCTCGGCGAAACAGATTTGTATTTGTTCGGGCAGGGGAACGAGCGACGCATTTACGACAAGCTCGGCGCGCACCTTCGGACGGTCGATGGGGTTCCGGGCGCGAGCTTCGCTGTTTGGGCGCCGAACGCGCAACGCGTCAGTGTCGTCGGCGATTTCAACCGTTGGGACGGACGGTTCCAGCCGATGCGGCACCTGGGTCCCTCCGGTGTCTGGGAGATTTTCATCCCTGGAGTTCGTGAGGGCGCGCTCTACAAATACGAAATCAAGGATGCCCACGGCGCGCTCGCGTTGAAAACCGATCCCTACGGGTTCTTTTTTGAACCCGCGCCGAAGAACGCTTCCATCGTTTGGGACAATCGCAAGTTTTCCTGGAGCGACGACCAATGGATGAAGCGCAGAAGCGAACGCGATCCGTTGCGCTCGCCGATGAGCATTTACGAAGTTCACCTTGGCTCATGGCGGAAGAAATCGGTCGCCGAATCGTTCAGTTACCGCGAACTGGCCGCGCCGCTGATTGATTACGTGCGGAAGATGGGATTCACGCATGTCGAGTTCCTGCCGCTGTCGGAGCACGCGTTTTACCCGTCGTGGGGCTACCAGGTCACCGGCTTTTACTCGCCGACCAGCCGCTTCGGCACGCCGGATGATTTTCAGTATCTTGTCAACGCCCTCCACGAGGCGGGCATCGGCGTGCTGGTGGACTGGGTGCCGGCGCATTTTCCGCGCGACGACTGGGCGCTCGCGCGTTTCGACGGCACAGCGCTTTACGAGCATGAAGACCCGCGCAAAGGGGCGCACCAGGATTGGGGTACGCTCATTTTCAACTACGGTCGGCACGAAGTGGACAATTTCCTGACGGCCAACGCGCTCTTCTGGTGCGACCGTTACCACATGGACGGTCTGCGCGTGGATGCCGTCGCGTCCATGCTCTACCTGGACTACTCGCGCAAAGAAGGAGAGTGGATTCCGAACCAATACGGCGGCCGTGAAAACCTCGAAGCGGTCGAGTTCCTCCGCAAGTTCAATTACCTCGTTCACACCGAGCACCCCGGCGTCGTTACGATTGCGGAGGAATCCACTGCCTGGCCGTTGGTCACCCGGCCCCCGTACCTCGGCGGACTCGGCTTTTTGTTCAAGTGGAACATGGGCTGGATGAATGACACGCTCAACTACTTCAGGCGCGACCCGGTTTATCGCAAGTACCATCAGAACGACCTCACCTTCGCGATGCTCTACCATCATCATGAAAATTTCATTCTCCCGCTCTCGCACGACGAAGTGGTGCATGGCAAAGGCTCGCTGCGCGGCCGTATGCCGGGCGACGACTGGCAGGCCTTCGCGAACCTCCGCGTGTTGCTCGCGTATCAATGG
>QHPA01000081.1 GCA_003218935.1 Verrucomicrobiota bacterium | reverse complement strand
GCGCACTTCGGGGTGCTCGCGGATGTATTGTATCTGGCGATCGAACTCCGGGTGAAAATCGTAGCCCGTCGCATTGCTCACGAGTCGCGACCGGGTGCAATAACGGCAGTACGCCGCGCAGCGGTCGGTGACGAGGAAGAGCACCCGGTCCGGATAGCGATGCACCAGTCCGGGCACAGGCGAATGTGAATCTTCGCCGCAAGGATCGCTCATTTCCCACGGCGCGTGGTGTGTTTCTTCGACCCGAGGAATGACCTGCCGGCGGATGGGGCAGTTTTCATCCGCCGGATCAATCAGGTTGAAAAAGCAAGGCGTGATGGCCAGGGCCAGTTTCGTGTTGGCCAGTTTGGTGCCGGCATATTCCTCCGGCGTGAGCGATGGCATCAGCCGCTGGAGTTGTTCGAGCGAAGTGATGCGGTGTTTGAGCTGCCAGCGCCAGTTGTTCCAGTCAGCGTCTGAAACGTCCGACCAGAAGCCGCGTCCGGCCGATTTGAACTCCTTAAGAGCGTTTAGCGAACTGCCTGATGGCGGCTCCTCGCCATTTGCCGATGAAGTTTCGTTCATTTGTGCGGGAACTATATTTTGGGTCGCCTACCTGTCAAGTGGCGCGCGGAGAAAGAGCATTTCCGAGGCGGGAACTTCATTTCGCCGGCCTGGCTAAGGTGTTGGCGGGCGGTGCGTTGGTCGCGCTGATCGAAGCCCGTTTCTGGTCCAGCTCGTTCAGTTTTTTGGCTGCGTCGCGCACGAGCAAATCGGCGCGCGTCGGCGGCAAACCGGGCAGCGAACGCGCGAGGCCGACCTGGTCGCGTTTGTTCAGGTAATTTTCAATCGTGGCGCGATAATCATCCACCAATGAGGTCAGTTCCGGCGGTGTTTTGAAGCGCACGACGAGCAACTGGGACGTCACTCCTTTCAGCACGATACGCTGGCGCAAGTATTCCCAATCGGAAATGATCTGCTGAATGCCCGGCCTCGCACGCTGCGGCAGGTCCTTGCGGGTCGCGCTGACCAGGACGGATGGATGCAGAGTTTCATTCAGTTTCTCCAGCGCCACGGGCGTGGACCAGGCTTGCGTGGGATCCTGTCCGGTGAACTGGACGAGGACAACCGCCCACCATTTCTCCGCGTCGAGCAAACGCGGGAACTGCGCGCGATAGGCATTGAGAAACGCGGATTGCCAGTTCAGGTAAAAGGGCAGCTCATTGAGCATTTCAGCCAGCGTCGCCCGGCCTCCGGGCAAGAGCAAAAGCCGGCTGACGAATAATTGCGCAGAAGCCTGGAAGGTTTTCCAGGTCTCCTCCGGCACCGGGTCCGGGAGCGCGTCACCGAGTTTGGCGAACGTGAGGGCCGCGTGGGACTGCAATCGTTCGCGCACTTCCTTGAGCGGGTCCTGGCGGACGGACTGGCGCGCCTGCCAGCTGATGTTCACGCGGTTGAAATTCCACTGCGGCTGCGCCAGCACGAGGTCCACTTCGCTCGAGTGGACCAGGTGCTGCGACAAACCTTCCGAGAGCCAGAGGGGGATTTCCGCCGAGCGCAAGCCCGCGCTGCGGTTGGCAATTTCCATCAGCAGAAGCTGGATCAAACCGCGCACGAGCTTCGGCTTTTCAATCCAGCGCGGCAGTTCCATCTGATATTGCCAGCCGTCGAGAAACGGCTTGGCGACAATGATCGGCGCCTGGTTGGTGGACAAGGCCGGGCTGATCTCGAGGTAGATACGCCCGCGCCAGAAGTCAACCAACCCCAACTCCCGCAACAACGCCTGTTTGAGCCGCTCGCAACTGACCGCCAGGATGCTTGGGTCCAGCTCGATCAAAGCGGATTCACTGGACGGAGAATTGGTTCGAACCTGCGCAATGGTCGGACCGCGAACCACGAATTGGTCGGTGCTGCTGCGAACGGTACGCACCGGCCCGTCCAGCGCTGCGCCGATGCCGGAGAACGCGATCAGTGAACCGAGCATGATCGCGATGGTTTTCATGGCTTTGTAGCGGTGGTCTATGACCGCCGGCCGGGACTCATGGAAGCGCCAGCGATGCTCACCATGCGCCGTTACAGCACATCACTTGCCGTCCGACTTGGGTTTAGCAGCCTTTGATTCGGATTGGGGCGCCGGTTTCGTCTCTGCCTTTGCAGACGGCTTGCCATCCCCGCTGGTGGACGGCGCGGCCGGCGGGGCTTCCTTTTTGGCTGCTTCCTTGTATCCTTCGCTGCGGTAATCCGTGACGTAAAAGCCACTCCCCTTGAAAATGATCCCGGCCCCGGTGCCAATGGCGCGTTTCACTTTTCCTTTACCCCAGCGTTTCAGGCTGCATTTCTCCTTCGGGCAGACCGTCAGCGGCTTCTCGGTTATCGCCTGAAAAACATCAAACCGATGCTCGCACTTGGAACATACGTATTCGTAGGTCGGCATAGTGGCGGACTTAATAAGCAGGCGCGCGGCAAACCGTCAAGCGCCCTTCTGGTTTGTGCGAATCAACTTTTGGAAATGCACTACAAAGCGAGAACAGCATCAGCACCTGCACGCGAATTATCCGCCTATACAACTCATCGTCCGCTCCGGCTGGACGAAATCCGGTTAGCGGTTTCAAATCCCGTTCCGTGAGGCTGAAGAGGCAGGTGCGGATTTTGCCGTCGGCGGTCAGGCGGAGTCGATTGCAATGGCCGCAGAACGGTTCGCTCACCGGCGCGATGATGCCGATCTCGCCGCGGCCATCCGCGAACGACCAGCGCTTCGCGGTTTCCGAGATGTTGGACGACTTGACCGGCTGCAAATCGAAGCGCGCCTGAAGCCGTTGCAGAATTTCGCGACCTGGCACCACGAGTTCCTTTTGCCAGGCGCGGCCGGAATCGAGTGGCATGAATTCGATGAAGCGGAAGGCAAGATTCTTCTGGCGCGCGAACTCGGCGAGCGATTCAATTTCGTGGTCGTTAAGTCCTCGGATGATGACGGCATTGGCTTTGACGGGGCGAAAGCCGAGTTCCTGCGCCAAATCAATGCTGGCGAGCACGGAACGCAGGCCGTCGCGTCCGGCGATTTTCTTGAAGGTTGCCGGGTCGAGGGAATCGAGGCTGAAGCTGACGCGTTGCAGTCCGGCCTCGCGCAGCGCGCGGCCCTTTTGCGGAAATAGAAATCCGTTGGTCGTCATCGCCAGGTCGGTCACGCCGGGGATTTGCGTGAGTCTGGCGACGAGCGATTCCACACCTTGTCGCAACAGCGGCTCGCCGCCGGTCACGCGGATTTTTTCGATGCCGAGTTCAGCCGCCAGCCGGACCACGCGCTCGATTTCCTCAAAGGTAAGGATTTGCGATCGCGGTTTCCACTCGCGCGTGATCGGCGTTGGTGGCGACGGATTTTTCAGCGCGTCGAATTTGACGCGGTAAAAATCGGCGGCTTCCTCCGTTTCGGGCAGGCAGTAAAGACAGCGAAAGTTGCAGCGGTCAGTCACACTGACCCGCAGGTCGCGCATGACACGATCGAACGAGTCAGACAGATTCGACCGCATCATTTGGGGGGCGGAGGCGCGTTCGTGGAGGGCGAAACGATTTTGGCGCCGCCGGACTGTTTAATTTCCACGTTGAGGTCATAATTCGTCTGCGATCCGGCAGCGGCCAATCCTTTCTGCAATTTTTCCGCGCCTTTTTCCGAACCATAAAGACCGCGTCGAATCCATTCGAGGCGGCGGGCGATGGAAAGCTCGTCGCGCAACTTGCGGACCTGGTCACGCAAGACGGCGAGGTCGTTGAATTTCCGCTCCAGCTCCGCCTTCTCGGTCTGCAGGCGCTTCAACTCTTTGAGCAGGAAATCACGGTCGCCTTCGGAAGCGGCGAGTTTCTTTTTCGTGTCATCAATCTGCGATTCCAGGCCGGTGATCGAAGTATTGAGGTCGGCCATTTTCTTGGACAGATCGTCATTCTGGCCCTCCAGGTCGGCGATCTTGGCGTCGCGCTTGGCGATTTCGTCCTTGGCCTGTTCCGCCGCGGCTTTGGCCTCCTGCTCGGTCCTGGTCAGCGTGGTGGTCACGGTTTCCAGTTTGTTCGACAGGCCCTGCGCTTCCGTCGTCCTGGTCTCGATGGTCTTCTCGAGCGTGTCGTTGACTTTTTTCTGCTCGTTGAGCTGGTCCTGGGTGTGCACGACGTCATTGGATAGCTGCATGATTCTCGCCTCGGCCGTCTGTTTTTCCTGAACCGCCTTGGCATGGCGGATTAACAGACCGACTCCAAGTATGATACACAGGACCACCAATACAACGATTCCAGTTTTACCTTTCATAACGTTCCAACCATGCGCGGAGCGGGAAAATTTGGCAAGCCCGCATCTCCGCTTGAATTACCGACGCTCTCGACTAGATTCTATTCATGGAATTGCCGCGCGAGGTTCCGGTCATGACGCTTCCCAATGCCATCCTCTTTCCTCAGGCGATGCTGCCGCTCTACATTTTCGAGCCGCGCTATCAACGGATGCTCATCGACGCGCTCGGCACGCACCGGATGTTTTCGGTGGCGATGCAGAAACCGGGGCGCACGCGCGAAACACCTTGCAACGTGGCCGGCCTCGGGTTGATCCGCGCGTCGGTGGCGCGCAAAGACGGCACGTCGAACCTGATCCTGCAAGGCATCGCGCGCGTGGAATTGACCGAGACGATGCGCTACAAACCGTATCGGGTGAACCGCATCCGCGCGCTGGATTCAACCAAAACCGACAGCGTGGCCGTGGACGCGCTCACGGTCAAACTCCTGGAACTGGTCTCTGAACGAGTCAAACAAGGTTTCGAGCTTCCGGTTCCCGTGCTGAAGGAACTCGGACAATTCGAAGATCTCGGCGAAAACGACCTGCCCCCGGACTTTCTGGTCAAGCACGGGGTCGAGATTCTGGCCAAACGCAACAACCCGGAAGAGATCACTGACCTGATTTCCTGGACGCTGCTCCCCTCGCCGCTGGAACGCCAACTCCTGTTGGAGACGGTTGACCTGGAATCGCGTCTGAGGCATCTGATTCATTTTTTGATGGCGGAAATCCGCCGCCAGAAAAAGAATAAGAACCGATGAACGGCACGCGATTTTCCAAAGATGCCCTGGCCAACCCGAGCGGTGAAGAAATGATGTCCTCGCTGTTCGTCGGCATGGTGGTCCAACAGACGAATATGGCGCTCATGCTGCTCGGCAGGATGCCGCATCCGGAAACGGGCCAGACCATGCAGGACATCGAAAGCGCAAAGATGTTCATTGACCAACTGGAAATGCTCGAGGTCAAGACCAGGGGCAACCTCGACAAACAGGAGGACAAGCTTCTGAAGCAGAGTTTGACAGCGCTGCGCCTGGCGTTCGTGGAAGCCGTTGAAGGCCAGGCCCGCCAGCCTCAAGCAACCCCATCGATGCCAGCTAGCGAGCCTGCGAAATCTGCCGGTCCAGCGAAATCTTCAGAAGGGGCAGGCCAACCGTCCATACCTCCCTCCGACGAGGGATCGCGGAAGAAATTCTCCAAAAAGTATTGATTCGCGGAGGAGTCGGATATTTGAGCCATGGAGCGACGCACGGCCGTCCGCTGATTCACCCTTTTTCCCACATTCCCCGTCTGTCCCGAACCTATTTCCTGTCCGGCGCGGCAGGCTTGCCGGGGGTTTTTTCCACAGGTTTTTCTGACGGAGGTTCGGAGGACATTTCCGCCGGCGCTTTGGCGCCGTTGAGGTATTCCAGGTTCGCCTCCTTCTTCATTTTTTTCAGATAATCTGGCAACAGCTTGTCCTGGACCTCGAACCGCGCGAGTTGTTCCTTGAGGTCGTCCTTCACCTTGGCCAGCTCGAGCCTCCGGGCCGGCGTTCTCTCATACAACTTGATGATATGGTAGCCCCATGCTGTGGTGACGATGCCGCTAACCTCGTTGGTCCTCAGCGCGAAGGCTGCGTTTTCAAACTCAGGATTGCGGAATTGCCCCCGCGCGAAAGTGTATTCGCCACCTTTGTTCTTTGAGACCGGGTCATCCGAAAATTCTTTGGCCAGCGCGGCGAAGTCCTCGCCTTTTTTGGCACGCTCCAGAATCTTCGCCACCTGCTGTTTCTTCTCTTCTTTCTTTTCCTCGCCCAACTCCTGGCCGGTGACTGCGTCTCGCGTGGAAAGCAGGATATGCGCGGCACGGACCGTTTCCGGCCGATCAAACTGCTGCGGGTTCTGGACATAGAACTGTTTGATCTGCTCCTCGGTGACGTTGACTTTGCTCTTCAGCTCCCGATCCACGACTTCCTCACAAATCGCTTGCTCCATCACCTGCGCGTCAAACTGCGCCGGCGTGAAATTCATCGCGCCGAGCTGACGGTTGAAGGATTCCTCCGAGCCAGCCTGTTCCTTCGTGGCAACCACGAATTTGTCAGCGGAAGTCCGGGCTTTCTTTTTGTCCTCCTCGGTCGCTTGAAGCAGGAGCAACTTCGTGATGACGAGCCGGTCGAGCAACTGCGACTCGACCTGCTCTCGCTTGTCCTCCGGCAGGGTTTGTCCGCGCGCGTTCAGGTTGGCCTTGAACTGCAGGAAGGCTTCATCCAACTGACTGCGCTTGATTTCGACCCCTCTGCCTTTGCAGAGAACATCGTCCGCAAAAAGCGGCTTGGGGTTCGCGGCCGGGTTGGGCGTGTTTTCTTTGGTGGCCTCACCCGCGGTAAGGCCGACGGCAGTGACAGCCAATGCGCCCCACAGGGCCTTTATCGTCCTGGTCTTCATTTTATCTTTCTGTTTCCAGCGGACTTCAACCGCCGAATGCTTCGAGCCTCGCACAACTCGAAGGCGATTACAACTTCACCACCCGCACGTTGCTGATGTCCGGGTCAGTGCGGATTTCCTGGAGCAATTCCGCCGGCGGCACGCTGTCGAGATTCAGCACCGTCAGCGCGTGGCCCCCTTTGTTGTCGCGGCTCAAACTCATGTTGGCGATGTTGATTTTGTATTTGCCCATCAGAGTGCCGATGTAACCAACGATGCCTGGCCGGTCTTTGTTCGTCATCAGAAACAGCACGCCGGACGGCACGACTTCTACCGGCAAACTGTTTATCCGCACGATCCGCGGATGGCTTTGTTTGCCAAAGAACGTGCCGCCCACGGACACTTCTTGTCCCTCGGAATAGACAGCCACATGCAACCATTCGTTGAAATCTGTTTCTTCGTTCGATTTGACTTCTTCAACCAGCAAACCGAGCGAGTTCGCCAGGGCGCGCACGTTGACCTGGTTCACCTCTTTGCCGCCGGCCAATTCCAGAAAACCCTTGAGCACCGAACGGCTGATGGGATCGTCGGGCATTTCAGCAGCCCTGCCCGCGTAGGTGATGACCAAGCGCTCGTTGCGTTTCGGCGCCAATTGCGCGAGCAGGCGTCCAAGTTTTTCGCCGAGGTTCAAATAAGGTTTGACCAGCGCGTAGGTCTTGGCGTCGAGATTTGGCAGATTGACCGCGTTGCGCACAGCGCCGTGCACCAGATAGCCGGTGATCGCCTCGGCCACTTCAATGCCGACGTTTTCCTGCGCCTCCTCCGTGCTCGCGCCGAGATGCGGCGTCATGATCACCTGCGGCAGATCGCGCAAGGGAAATTCTTTGGGCGGCGGCTCCGTTTCATAAACGTCCAGCGCCGCGCCGGCCACGCGCCCGCTCTTGATCGCGTCGTAAAGGTCTTGCTCATGGATGATGCCGCCTCGGGCGCAGTTGAGCACGCGCACCCCTTTCTTCATCTTCGCAAACGCCGCGGCGTTGATCATCCCACGCGCCTCGTCGCTCATCGGCATATGGACGGTGATGAAATCCGCGCGGGCGTAAATCTCGTCAAGCTCGACCAGTTCCACCTGCAGCTCCTTCGCCCGCGACAGCGACAAATACGGGTCGTAGGCCAGCACCCTCATGCCGAAGGCGATGGCGCGCCGGGCGACTTCGCTTCCGATTCGGCCCGTGCCGAGGACGCCGAGCGTTTTGTTGTAAAGTTCGACGCCTTGAAATTCCTTGCGGTTCCACTCCGCCGCTTTCATCGAACCGTGCGCCTGCGGAATTTTCCGCGCCAGCGCCATCAACATCGAGAAAGTCAGCTCGGCGGTCGAGATGGTGTTGCCGCCGGGGGTGTTCATCACCACGATGCCCCGCTGCGTCGCGGTCGGGACATCCACGTTGTCAATACCCACGCCCGCGCGGCCCACCACGCGAAGCTTCGGGGCCGCCTCAATGACTCGTTTCGTCACTTTTGTTTCGGACCGCACGACCATCGCGGCAACTTCACCCATCAGCGGCAGCAGTTCGGCTTCGGCCAGCCGCTTTTCCAGGACCGTCACTTTGAACTCGGGTTGCTGTTGCAACAGGGCGATTCCCTTCGGCGAAATGGGGTCGCAAATCATCACGTTCATAAAGCAGGGCGGGCACTGTAGGGGAAGGCGTCCAGCAGGTCAAATGTTCAAAGGCGCGGCTGGCCGATACGGTCCCTGGCGCTTACGGTCGCGGGCGGCTGGGGGGCAGGAGTGGTCGAGACGGCGGCTGATTCGTGGCCTTCCCTTTGAATGCCGAACGCAGCAACCAGTGTCGCTTGAGACCCCGCACCAGGTCATCGGTGTGAGTGATGGCCGCGGAAATTGCACTGAGAATGTTGGTGTTGGTCTGTACCTGCGCGTTCAGATTGCTCGTGATGCTGGCGAGGTTGTCCAACGAGAGCGAAAGCTTTTCCGCGACGGCGACCAGGTTGGTATCGACACTGGCGAGAGTGGCGTTGGCATTGTTCGCCGCGAATTCGAGTTGTTGATTGAGATTTGTGGAAAAGAGCCAGCGGCCGAGCGAGCCGTTAAACTCGCGCAATTGAGCGGTGATTTCGGTGAGATTCGTCGCACTGGGACGCGCGCTCAGAGCGAGCGCGTTCAGATTCGACGTCGCTTGCGCGCTGTTGGTCAGCACCGCGGTCAATTGATTCGTCAGGTTGAGAATATTGGGTAGCGCCTGTTCCAATTCCCTGGCGATCTTCTCCAGCCGCTCGGTTACCGGAGGGGCTTCGTCGGCCACCAACCAGTATTTGGAACTTTTTGTGTAAGGTGCGTAGGTGCCTTCCTTGTCCTGCCAAACGCCCGTGACGACCTTTTTGCCGTTGACCACCTCTTCCCGGTAGGTCGCGTGATACTCGAGATTGGTCGAACCCGAACTCCCGCCTTTGGTCACCTCCAAAAAGCGACTCCCAAGAAAGCCCGTCGCGATTACTCTGACCCGCGAGTCAGGAAACCAGATGTAACCATAATTCGGTTCTTTGATCTTGAACTCGAGGTAAACGTCATACTCCGACTGAGGATTCTCAGGCAGTATTTTGGTGATCTCTCCAGCGTCGAAACCCATCAACTTCACCGGATCTCCCACCTTCAGTCCAGCCGCGCTGTCCACATAGGTGTAGTAGGTCACCTTGGTCAGGAACCAGCCCTTCCGCACCGCCGTGTGATAGAGGTAGTAGAAGAAGCCCGACAACAACAGCACCGCCGCCAATCCGACGAAAATCCCGACTGCCCGCTCCATTCGGCTGAGCCGCGTGCGCAGTTGAGGTGTCAGGTCCTGCAATGCCATGGGCTAGAGCGACGGGATGCTGAAGGGCTGGAGCTGCGGAGCAAAGGACGAGTCACGACTCCAGCTCTCCGTGACTCGGTTTTCCTCGTTTCGCATATTGGCGGGTAAGCCCGTTTGGCGCGTCGCTAACCGACGGGTCGCCCGCCGCTGAGACCCGACGCCAGCAGCTCACGCAACAATGGATCGTTGCTGCAAGTCAATTCTGCGCGTCCGCCGATCGGCGCCCATCGTTTTTGCTTTAACAACGCGAATTGCTTTCCCTGGTCCGTCCACGGACGCAGGTCATGGCAGGCGACCACCAGCGTGGTGGGCCGTCCTTCCATCACCTCGTGGCCGCTGGAAAGCTGCGCCAGGAATTCTCCCCACCAGCGCGATTCCTGCGGGCCAAGTCCGGCCAGCGGGTTGTCGAGCAAGACAACTTCGGGGCAGGTGGCCAGGGCCCGGGCCAGGCCGACCCTTTGGCGCCAGGCGTGGTTGAGTTGTCCGGGAATGGCATTCGCAAACGGCGCGAGGCCGATCGCCTCCAGAATTGTTTTCACGCGTTTGCCCGTCTCGACCGTTTGCCCGTTGTGATGGTAACGAAGCGGCAACGCCGCATTTTCGGCGACCGTCAAGTGATTGAAGGAGCGGCCGCCATTTTCAAAAACCAACCCGATGCGCAATCGCGCCGCCAGGAAATCGTCCTCTCCCAACTCCGCGATATCGTTTCCAAAAAGCCGCAGCGTCCCTTCCAGCGGACGATACAACCCGGCCATGGTTGCCAGCAGATCACTTTTTCCAGACCCGGGGGGACCGCCAACCACCCAGTAATCGCCCGGTGCGATACTCCAGTCGATTCCCTCGACCGCGATGGACTCGACGACACTGGTCGTGCCGATGGTCACGTCGATCATTTCAATGGTCGCCGCAGTTCCGGCGACGGGCATTTCTCCGGCAGGGGAGGGGGCATTCACATCAAGAGGTAAACGAGGATGAAGAGGACATCCAACAATACGCAGGCCACGACGCTCTGGACGACGGCCCGCGTCGTTGCGCCCGAGACCTGCTCAAGCCGGAGCGGTTGCGCCAGACCCTGGTAGCAGGTCACCACGGTGATGATGACGCCGAAGCCGCAGGTTTTCAGCGCCAGCAACGCGAAGTCCTCCCACGTCAGCGCCACCGCCAGTTGTTTGAAGTAATCGCCCGGCAACAGCGGCACATCCTGCACGAACGCGAATAAATAGCCGCTGACGAGGGTGACGATGATGAAATAAACCGTGAGCGAAAAGATCGCCAGAGCCAGACCGACCATGCGGGGAATGACGAGATAATGAATCGGGTCAATGCAGAGCGCTTCCAACGCTTCCACTTCGCCCAGCGCGCGGGCAGTGCCCAGTTCGATGACGTACGCGGCGCCGGCCCGCGCCAGCACGAGCAGCGCCGCGGCGAGCGGACCGAGTTCG
>QHPA01000193.1 GCA_003218935.1 Verrucomicrobiota bacterium | reverse complement strand
AGCGGCACGGGCTGGGGGCGTGGAGATGCCCTCTGGGCCTGCGAGGCGGGCCGGGGCAATTGCTCCGACTTTCACGCCTACTTCATCGCGCTCGCGCGGTCGGTCGGCATCCCAGCGCGGTTTGCGATTGGCCTGATCATTCCGGCAGACCAGGAAGAAGGCCAGATTCCAGGATACCATTGTTGGGCGGAATTTTTTGCGGAAGGCAAATGGGTGCCCGTGGACATCAGTGAAGCGTGGAAAACCCCGGCGCTGGCCGATTATTACTTCGGCCATCATCCAGCGAATCGCTTTGAGCTGAGTGCCGGCCGCGACCTTTTCATCGAGCCCGCTCCGGCCTCCAGTCCCGTCAACTTCCTGGTATACCCGCTGCTGGAGGTGGACGGGCGTACGATAACAACGGAAAATCAATTCCGTTTCCGCCGCTTGAGACAGAAGTAGGATTTAGCCGAACTGGCCCAAGGCGAAAGTGCGCCTCGAGGTGTTGGATTCTGGCCGGTGAAGCCGGACTGACCGCCCGCGAATGACACAGAACCATTTCATTATTGCCACGGCGGGCCACGTTGATCATGGCAAGAGCGCGCTGGTCAAGGCGCTGACCGGCACGGACCCCGACCGTTTGCCGGAGGAAAAAGCGCGCGGCATCACAATTGACCTCGGTTTCGCGCATCTGGAACTGCCCTCAACCCTCAACCCTCAACCCTCAATCTTCCAACTCGGCATCATCGACGTTCCCGGCCACGAGGATTTCGTGAAGAACATGGTGGCGGGCGTCGGCTCGATCGATCTGGCGCTGTTCGTCGTCGCCGCGGACGACGGCTGGATGCCACAGACCGAGGAGCATTTGCAAATCCTCAGCTATCTGGGAGTGAGCCGCGCGGTGGTCGCTTTGACAAAAATTGATCTGGCCGAGGACGAAGAAGCCGTCAAAGCGCAGCTCCGCAAGCAACTCACCGTCTCGCCGTTCGCCGAAGCACCGATCGTCCCGACCTCAGTTGTCACTGGCCGCGGCATCGACGAATTGAAAACGACGCTCGCGCTCGTTCTGAGCGATACGCCGCCGCCGCGCGACATCGGCAAACCGCGCCTGCCTGTGGACCGTGTGTTCACGTTGCGCGGCATCGGCACGGTCGTCACGGGCACGCTGACCGGCGGAACGTTGCATCGCGGCCAGGAGGTCGTCGTTCAGCCTTCGGGCCAATCGACGCGCGTCCGCAGCCTGCAAAACCACAATCGCGACGTCGAAGTCAGCGGACCGGGCATGCGCACCGCGCTGAATCTGCCGGACCTTGACGCAGACAGCGTGCACCGCGGCGACATCATCACGCTATCGGAGCATGGCGATCCGAGCGAAACCATGGATGTTATGTTCGAAAGATCGTCGCGGCCAATGGCCGGCAGGGCCGGCGCCACGCGGCCGCTCAAAGACGGCGCGCTGGTGCGGATTCACATCGGCAGCACAAACGTGCCCGCGCATGTCTTTTTCCTCCAAACGCGCCAACTCCGCGCCGGCGAGCGCGCGCTGGCGGAACTTCGTCTTGCATTCCCCGTCTTTGCCTTCGCCGGCGACCGGTTTATCGTGCGAGACTGGTCGGAGCAAACGACGCTTGGCGGCGGTGTGGTTCTCGATCCTGACGCGTGCTCCAAAAGGTTCCGCACAGAACCGCAACGGCAGCTTCTGGAACGACGGGCGCAGTCGCCGAACGACGCGACTGCCTTCGTTCAATCCCAGTTGGAGCGTGACGGCGCTGTCCCAGGCTCCGGCTTGCTGGTCAAGTCACGCTTCAGCGCCGCGGAGATCTCCCGTGCCCTCGCATTGCTGGCCGCGGAACGAAAGGCCATCGCCATCGGCGAATGGGTGGCGGACGGGGAGAAGTGGCGGGCTTTGCGCCAGGCCGCGATGGACGCCATTGACGCCGAACACCGCGCGCATCCTGAGCATCCCGGCCTGCCGCTCAGTGAATTGCGGACGGCGCTGGAAAAGTCATTGCCAGACGCGGACGGATTTGACGCGTTGATTGCCGACCTTTGCGCACAGGGATTCTCCCAAGCCGGCGCGGCGATTCGCCGCACGACGCATCGTCCCGCCTTGCCACCCCATTTACAGGCCGCCGCAGCCGGAATTCGAGCGGCGCTCTCGGCCAAACCGTTGGAGCCGCCTTCGCGAAAGGAACTGGCGCCGGATTCACTCAGGCAACAGGCGTTGCGGTTTCTTCTGGAGAGCGGCGAGGCAATTGAACTGGGCGATGAAGTCGTAATGTCAACGGATGCGTTTGTGCGGGCAACCGGGACGGTGAAGCTATTTTTACGGGAGCACGGCTCGGCCACAGCCAGCGAACTGCGCCAGGCGCTCGGCACCAGTCGCCGCATCCTCATCCCGCTGCTGGAACGCCTCGACAAGGATGGCGTAACGAGCCGCGCAGGAGACAAGCGATTCCTGAAGAAATGACGAATTCCCAACCCATCCCGAATGACAAACCGGAGGTCGATGATCCTTTGGGCTCTAGCCATTGTTTGCCTGCGGCATTCGATTTCGTGCTTCAGTGCCAGGAATCACTTTTCGGAGCGCCGATAAACATCCGTTCCCGGATACTCCGCCACCCAGGCATACCAACGGCATTGCACGCTCGACACCCATTGCAGTTCCTGCCCTTTGAGCGGACCGTCCACGGCGCGACCTGCGAGTGTCCAGCGCGTGCCGGTTTCCTTGTCTTTGAACGGCGCGGTTTCGGGTGAAACATCATCGGCATAGAAGGAAAGTTTGCGATCATCGAGTTTGCTGCGGTACGCAATGGCGCTGCTGGTCGGCTTGTACCAAAACACGGCAATCTGTTCGCCGCCGGCTTCATCGGCAAAACAGGCGCGTTCGCCGGCGCCATCCAGAGGATAGGCTTTCGTCTCGTCACCGACTTCCACGCCCAGCACAGTCGCCAATGGTTTGAGGCGTGAATCCACCTTGCCCATCGAGTCTTTGGCCTCCGCGCTCAGCTCCGTCGGCAGTTCGGCGAAACTATATTTTTTGCCATCGAACAAATTGTAAGCAGTCGATTCAGGATGCAGCATCAGCCAGTAACCCCATTCGGTTGTCAGACTGGGAATACGTTCCAGCCGCCGGCCTTTCATCGGCCCATCGAAAGCAATGCCCGTCAGCGCCGACCAGAGCGTGCCGTCTTTTCCTTTCACCACCATCACACCGCCCCGCCAGCCGTAGAACTCGTAACCGTAGTCTTTCTGGAACGCGCTGACGTAGCCGCCGTCGGAATCATAGAAGAAAAGACCGTAAGTATCATTGATGACGCGCGGCGTGGCGATGAAATGTCGGAGGGGAACCGCGCCGCCATTATGCTGACCGCGAACCCAGGCAATCACGCGTTCGTCCGGCCGGACCAACCCTTTTCGATTCTCCGTCGAGCAATAGGAGCACGGCGGCTCGGTCAATGATTGGAAAAGCCCTGGCCTGG
Organism: Verrucomicrobiota bacterium; assembly: GCA_003218935.1. Taxonomy (GTDB): domain Bacteria; phylum Verrucomicrobiota; class Verrucomicrobiia; order Limisphaerales; family AV2; genus AV2. Next base: position 10,981 of record QHPA01000193.1, on the reverse strand, counting down.
TGACGACTTTTCGTGGTGCTGAAGTATCGGCGGCAAAGGCCGAAGCCGCGTTCGATGCGATGAACGACACCGCCCAAGCGAAGAGAAACTTTTGATAGTTCATGAGTTTGACTCTGCGAGTATCAGCCTTGCGCCTCAAAATGAAAGACTTTCCGGCGCGCAGGTTGACAGCCGTTGAGTTTTTCTGCATTCTTGAGCGGCCAGCCAGGAAAAGAGAGAGAAAGCCATGAACCAATTGAGCAAAGTCGTTTGCACGGCGGCGGCGTGCGTTGTTGCCGCCGTCACAGTCAACCGCGCCGAAAATTCGCACAGGTCCGCGCGCGACCTTGCCTGGGTGCGGGAGCGCGTGCAGGAGCTGGAGCCGACCGCCAAGGAACGCCGCCTTGATGAAATCGGATGGGCCGGCAGCATCCGCGAAGCCGAGCGTCTGGCAAAGCAAGACAATCGGCCTGTCTTTCTGTTCACGCACGACGGGCGAATCAACACCGGAAGATGTTGAGGGGGCGCGTTCTCGATGAGGGCGGGTCCGCTCTCAAACAGCACGGTCATTTCGCTGCTCAACCGATATTTCGTTCCGGTTTACGCCGTGAACGAGGATTACCGCGACGGCGGAGCGCAACCGCCGGAGGAAAAGGCGGAATACAACCGGATTTACAAGGAAGCGCTCGCGGCGAAACTGTCCGCCGGCACCGTTCATGTTTATATCCTGTCGCCGGACGGACACACGATTGATTCCCTGCACGTCGCGACGGCGGCAAAAACGGAGCGACTGATTGATTTGTTGGAGCGGACGATTAAGAAACTGAAAGTGCGGCAGGGCAAAGCGCTCGTGGCGCCCGCGCCGCAATCAGCTCCACCGAAGTGCGCCTCCGATTCGCTCGTGCTGCATTTGACGTCGCGCTCGCTCGACGGTCGCGGCGCGTGGAACGATTTCCCGGTGGAAGACTGGATCGTGCTGAGTCAAGACGAGTGCGCCAAACTTTTGCCGGACGGTAAAGGCCGCGCCGGTGATTCGTGGATGGTCGATGAAGAAATCTCAGCCAGGCTGTTGACCCGCTTTTATCCGCCCACGGAAAACAACGATGTGTCAAAGAACCGCTTTACACACCAAACCCTGAAGGCCGAAATCATTTCCGTGCTAAACCACATCGCGCGTGCGCGGATCGAAGGAACCCTCAAAATGCAGCACAGCTTTTATCACCGGGAAGACGGCAAAGTCGTGGAAGCAACCGTGGTCGGATTCATGGATTTCGAGTTGCCGACCCGAAGAATTCGCTCTCTTCAACTGGTTACGGACAAGGCGAGTTACGGCGGCGGCACGTTTGGCGTGGCGGTGCGGTCAGTGGAATAACCGGCGACGGCGAAACTCTCCGGGATGAGGGAAGGCCCGGGCTACGAGCCTTGCCAGAACCGCGAGAAGAAGTCGGGTGTGTTGGACGAACTCGCGACGGCGCGGGCCAGGCTGCTCGAAAAGGCGAGCGCCGGGTCGGAAAAACAGGTGAAAATCCTTCGGACGAGAGTTGTCCGGTCAACCGCCCTCCCGGATCATCTTGCCGGTTCCACCCTGCGTCTTGCACCATGCCGACCGTGTACCGTTTTGGTCAAAGCCGGCGCATTATGAATGAAACAAGAGAGGAAAACAAATCTCGCGGAAAGGAAATTTTGTGGTCGTCCATCCTCTGGGTGGTCGGCGGATTCTCCGTCTATGTCCTGAGCTACGGCCCTGCCGTGTGGGTTGAGCCTAAAATCGAAAGCAAAAAAATCCGCTCGACCATCGAGGCCGCGTATATCCCCGCCGCGTATGTGCTTTTCGAAACGCCCCTGCGGCCCTTTGCCGAATGGTACGTCGGCATGTGGGTTGACGTTTCCCCCGGTGCAAAATAAAAACAGGAACACGGCTTGCAGCCGCGCGCTGCGTCCGTAAGCTTTCCCCTTTCTCGTGGTTCGGTAAGGCACGCTGTTTTCTTTGATGTGGAAGCCAATTTCCTTTCGCGGCTGCTCCGCCGGCGTCATCAACTGGCGGATGGCTTCGAATAGCGTGCGGATGCTTTCGTCGTGGCCCTCGATTTTGCGCTCCAGTTCAGTCAGCTTGTGCGCCAGTTCCTTGTGCAGGGACAGCGTTTCGCGCAGGCGGACGAACGTGCGCATAATGGCGACGTTGACATGTATGGCGCGTTGGCTCCTCAACACGCTGGAAAGCATGGCGACTCCCTGCTCGGTGAACGCGGAGACGGGTTTCCGCCGGCCGCCGTGAGTGGAACTTGAAGTTCCAAATTGGAACTTCAAGTTTGCAAACTCTCCAGCCGTAAGGTGAAACATGAAATCCGCCGGGAAGCGATCCTGATTGCGCCTGACCGCTTTATTCAGATTCTTCGTCTCGACGCCGTAGAGTGCCGCCAGATGGATGGCTGTTCCATGAGTCATGATTCAGTTTTGCTGGTTGTTTCGTCTCAAATCTTTCGTTCCTGGGAGTTCACGCGGCCGGTTTGTTTCTTTCCACTCGCTCATAATGATGCCTTTCTGCCGGGCCGTGGAAATGTCGAACGCAGAACGGCGAGTTGCGAATGGTTTTGCCGCAAAGGAACGCATAGACCGCAAAATTCTTTGTGCTCTTTGCGCTCTTTTGTGGCTAGACTTGGCGTTGTTGTACGGCCTATTCGTCATTCGTCATTTGCCCCGCGCTAGCCGGTTGCCGCCGCTGAAGCCGACCAACCAGGGGCGCTCATCTTTTCGTAAAGCAACGCAAGCTGGCCTTTGATTTCCCAGTATGACCACCTCGCGCATTGTGAGGGATTTCCCGACGTCTTCAAGCCGAGAACTTGAATGGGCCGGTTTCCTGCGCGCTCCGAAGTGCCGGGCGAGGCGCCCGCCACTGCACCCGAGGCGGGTGCGCTCCCCGATTCAGCCCTTCAATACCTCGTCTTCGGCCTGGGTTCAGGCAACCCGACGGGCTTGTCCGCCGCCGAGAGCGTGATGGTTTCGCCGGATTTCCACTCGCGCGGCTTGCGGTTGATGTAAAGCGTGCGCGGGATGAGTTCGATTTCGTGACCAAAGAAATCAAACGTCACCGTGCCGGGCAGGTACGTCAGGTCCTCAAACTTCACCCGGCCGAACGGCACCGGCTTTTGCGGGACATCGAAGACGACTGTGCCTGACGCATTCGTCGTCGTCTCGCCCGTGAAAACAATCTTCAGATCCGCGATGTTCAGCGTGGGCTGATCAACCACGATCGCCGGCGCGCCGGCAGGTTCGGTCGTGAAGGTAACCCGCCACGGTCCTCGGCGCGTGCGCAGATGTTGGTCAAACTTGAAGCCGCCGATGTAAATCGCCAGCGCCAGCAGCAATCCGCCCAGGACAGGTTTCCACAAGCCGCTCGAGTGCATTTGGGTGGCGAAGACTTCGCGACGGAAGCCACGATGTCAAGTCGTCGAGGCAGGGAGTAGTGTCTTAATTTCAAATCTAAACTGTAGTGGCGCTCTATGAGCGCCGTTTTCGGCGGTTACAGACCGCCGCTACAACCAAATTAAGACACTGCCCAACGGGACGATTGCAATTTTCAACCGGGAAAGAATTTGTTGCTGATCCAGATCAGCAAACCGAGCAGCACGACGCCCAGCGCGAGGCTCCAGCCGATCAGCTTTTTTTCCACCGGCAGCAGCGGCTCGTACTCCATCTTCTTCAGCTCTTCGGAAAATTTGGGTTCGTCGGGCATGGCGAAGTCCCTTCTTTCTTCAACCGGTTGCCGGCGGCGGCTTGATTCCGTGGAAGAAAAGCCAGGAGATCAAAAGTCCGATCCAGATGATGAAACCGAACAGGCAGACGAGATAGACCGCAGCGAGCCGGCCAATGCCTTCCTGCCAAAGTCGCCTGAAATTCGAAACGACACCGATGGTGAAGAAGGCCAGGACGAAGAACAGGACCCGGAAAACATCCGTACCGGCCGTGACGGTCTTGCCGGTAGCGATGTGAGCGGGCGAGTTGACACACCAGATCAGCAGGACAACGAACGTCAAAGCGTAGCCGAGGACGAATTTGGGAAAGCGCTCCCAGATTTCGATGGCGCGCACTTTCTCGCCGGTCCGGTTTTCAATTTTCGAGCACCAGATCAGGGCGAGGATGAACGACCACACGCCGATGAACATGTCGATGAAAACCTTGACCGTCGTCGCGGTCATTGTCATCCAACCTTCCTGATACTGCACCCCGCGGTCGGCCAGTGCCCGGGCGCGAATCAGCGCGTCGGTAATCGTTCCGCTCGCGATCGCCGCGCCGTCGGTCTTCACCGCCAGCCCCATCCACGCGCCGGCCACCATCGGCTCCTGATGCAGGAAATGTTGGGCCACGAACGGCAGCAACAGCAACTCGACCACCGCAAAGATGACCACCAACGAAGAAACCATGATCGGCACGATGGGCCGCGCGCGAATGGCCGCGCCGGTCGCAATCGCCGCGGATACGCCGCAGATCGAAATGCCCGACGCCAGCGGCGCCGCCCATTCGCGGCTGAACCGGAAATATTTTCGCGCGATAAAATACACCAGCGCCCAGTAAATGAGGTAAGCTTCAACGATGGCGCAAAGCCCGCGGAACATGACTGCCTTGGCCAGCCCCATGGCCTCGGCGCTTTTCACGCCGAGTGTCGCCCCCAACAAGACGATCGCAATTTTGATGTACAGCTCCGGCCGGACCGCGTCCTTCATCAGGCTGGCCAGGCCAGGAAGAAAATTTCCCACAACCAAACCGGCGATCAACGCGACAATGAAACCCGCTTCACCGGTGAGATTCATCGACCACGGTATGCCGAACTTTTTCAGTTCAATCGGCGTCGCTGCGATGTAAGCGAAGTGGCCGATGGCAAAGCAGAAGTAGCTGATGAAGAAGACCAGCGTAAACCCCACAACAAATTTGCTGAATCTGACTCGGAGCGCCGACTTGGCCGCAACCATGAGCGTTCCCAACAACAGGAGATAGGTGAAGATCAACGAGGCAATGCCTTTCACCCGCGGAAAATCCCTCGAAACGGGAGTCATGCTTTGGACAGCCTCCGTCCAGACATTCGTCTTGACGACCCAGCCGAAAACGTCAACGCCGCCAAAGCCGCCCAACGAGACCAGAAAGAGGGAAAGCCCGACGATCAGCGCCAGCCAGTCCTCGCTGACTTTGGGCGTCGCCGGTTTGTCGAAAGGAACCTGCGCGTGGCTGGAACGGCTCAGACTCATCGCGTTGGTTGGGCGCCATCACAAATACGAAAATCGTTCGCCGAAGGAAAGCTCTTTTTGCCGGTGCAGGACACGAGCGGCTCATCCGCACACTGTCCTCGTATCGTAGCGCAGGTTTCCAAACCTGCCGTATCGCCGATTTCCAAATCGGCAACGCACCAAAACTCTAGCGCCACTTGAACTATTCCCGGTTCGCGGATTTGGAAATCCGCGATACAGCCGACTTGGAAGTCGGCGCTACGGAGGAGCGGTACGCCGGTGCGCCCGTATTCGAGTCGTAAATTGAATTGCGCGTTGGGGCGGACTGTTTTTATGGTTGGGCCGCCAATGGCTGAATCCGCAGAAATCCTGTTTGCGAAACCGGCGGCAACGCCGTCGTTGGATCCCGATTTCCGTCCCGTCTCGATCGGCAACCGCGAGTATCGCAAAACCGTCGCCGCCGCAAAAACGAAAGTCCCGCTGACGATCGCTCTGGAACGGAACAACGGACATGTTTCTGTTTTCAAAACGGAGATTCTTCCGGCCAACTCCGGTCAGGACACAACTACGCGGCTTTACGTCGAGCGTCTCGTCAAGTTTCTACTGTGGCAGATCGGCGGCTGGAAAATCATGGTCGGCGGTTCACGTGAAATTGGCGATTACATCGCGCAGGTCTATTCGCGCCGTGGCGCACGGGCGTTCGACGTGAAACTGATGGAGCAGGTTTACGAAAAATCGTTTGTCGTCGAAAGGCTGGATCGCGCGAAGACGCCGGACGCCCGCGAATCGTCGATGGCGCTGGGCGGGCATCTGGACGGCTGCCGCATTGGCTTCGACCTCGGCGCGAGCGATTACAAGCTCGCCGCGGTAAACAACGGTGAACCGGCGTTTACGACGGAAATTCACTGGGACCCGCGCGCGCAGTCCGACCCTGACTGGCATTACACGAAAATCAACGACGGCTTGAAGCTCGCGGCGAAACATCTGCCACGGGTGGACTCCATCGGCGGCAGTTCGGCGGGCATTTACATTGATAACAAAGTGATGGTCGCGTCGCTCTTCCGCGGGGTGCCGCCGGAGCCGTTCGCGCGGAAAGTCAGGCCATTGTTCCTCAACCTGCGTCAGGAATGGGGTGTGCCACTGGAAGTCGCCAACGACGGCGACGTGACTGCGCTCGCTGGCGCGATGTCGCTGCAAACAAGCGCCGTGCTGGGCGTCGCGATGGGTTCGAGCCAGGCGGCGGGTTTCCTGAACGCCGAGGGCCGCATCACTGGCTGGCTCAACGAACTCGCCTTCGCGCCGATTGACTACAATCCGCGCGCTCCAGCCGACGAATGGTCCGGGGACATCGGCTGCGGTGTGCAGTATTTCTCGCAGCAGGCGGTCGTGCGGCTCGCGTCCACGGCCGGCATCGCGCTGCCGGCTGGCCATCCCGCCGACCAGCTCAAGTTTGTCCAGGATTTGCACCAGCAAGGCGACCCGCGCCCGCCGAAGATTTTTGAGGCCATCGGCGTGTATCTCGGTTACGCGCTGGCGCATTACGCGGATATGTATGACTTCCGGCATTTGCTAGTGTTGGGCCGTGTCACTTCCGGCGCGGGCGGCGATCTTATCGTGCAGAAGGCGAAGGAAGTCCTGCGTGCTGACTTTCCTGAACTGGCACAAAAACTGTCGCTGCATTTGCCGGATGAAAAGAGCAAGCGCGTCGGGCAGGCGGTGGCAGCGGCAAGTTTGCCGGAGATCAGGAAATAATTACTCATGAGACCGTTGGGATGGGCCACATTCTCTTTCCCCTCAACCCGGCCCTCTCCCTCGGGGAGAGGGAGAATCCTCCGCCGTCTTAGGGCCATGTCCGCGACGGAGGTTGCCAATCCAGTGTGCGCAAAAACACGTGTCTGGCGGCGGCTGTTCCCTCTCCCCGAGGGAGAGGGTCAGGGTGAGGGGAAACGATGGTTCGACCGCCATGGAGAATTCGTGTGGATTTGTGTTCATTCGCGGTTTTCTCTTCTTAATCCTGGGCGACCATGAACCCCTATCAGCACCTCGCCTCCGAATACGCCCGTTTTGCCAAAGAGGGCAGGAGTTATCCCCTCGGCACGTTTGGGCCGTTGCCGCGAACGCAAATTCCACCCGACGCGCCGAAGGTTTTGATTTTCTCGCCGCACCCGGACGACGAAGTTATTGTCGGCGGACTGGCGCTGCGGTTGTTGCGCGAGGCGAAGTGGAACGTCATCAACGTCGCCGTTACGCAGGGCAGCAGGAAGGAACGCCAGGCCGAGCGGTTACAGGAGTTGCAAAATTGCTGCGACTGCATCGGGTTCGGCCTCGTGCAGACGGCGCCAAACGGTCTGGAGAAAGTGAACCCGGAAGCGCGCGAACAGCATCCGGCGCATTGGATGCAATCGGTCAAAGCCATCGCCGGCATCCTGGCAAAGCACCAGCCGCGCGCGATTCTCTTTCCGCACGACCTTGATTGGAACAGCACGCACGTTGGCACTCATCTTTTGGTGATGGACGCGCTCAAGAGTTTGCCGGCGAGCTTCAGTTGCTACACCGTCGAAACGGAGTTCTGGGGGCAAAATCCGTCGCCGAATCTCATGGTCGAACTGAGCGCGCAACACGTGGCTGATCTTATCACCGCGCTGACGTTTCATGTTGGCGAAGTGCGGCGCAATCCGTACCACCTCTCACTTCCGGCGTGGATGATCGACAACGTGCGCCGTGGCGCGGAACTCGTCGGCGGCCAGGGCGGCGCCGCGCCGGACTTTACGTTCGCGACGCTGTATCGACTGCGAAAGTGGTGCGACGGCACGCTGGAGAATGTTTACGCAGGCGGCCGTTACCTGAGCTGCGCGGAGAAGCCCGATAGTTTGTTTGTTTGAGGCACGACACGATGCGCCAGGCTCGCGGAGCTGCAACCGGAGTAGAACGCCTCCAAAAATTTTACGTGAGCTGAAGCCATGATCGGTGGGGCGAGACTCCGTCGAGCCCTGATCTCCAACGGGCGGAAGTAAGGGCTCGACGGAGTCTCGCCCCACCAGGATCAGGGAGAGCTCATCGCACCGGTCTCGGTCAGCTCCCGCTGCGGCGCGCTGAGGTCAGCCCGCCTTATAGACGTCACGGCTTGTCCGAGCGCCCTTTGAACCCGGCCAGCATCACGGGAATTGGATCGAGGTCGTCTTTGACAGAATGTCCCGCGTCGTCGTAAGCGTTCAGCATGAGGGAGAAGGCCAGGTGCTCGCCGGCTGCCGTCGTCACGTAGCCGGAAAGCGAGTGCACGTGACCGATGGTTCCGGTTTTAGCCCGCACATTCTTTTCGCCTGCGGTTCCGTTCATGCGGTTGCGAAGCGAACCGTCCACCCCGGCAATCGGCAGCGCGTCGCGGAAAACCTCAGTGCAGCGGTGCCGGCTCATGAAGGCGAGCAGTTGAACGATCGCCTCAGGCGTGACCAGAGCGCTGCGCGACAGGCCGGAGCCTTCGTCGAAAAGCAGTTCGCCGCGCCTGACGCCAGCGTCCCTGGCGAATCGGTTCAACTCCGCGATGCCGGCTTCTTCCGTCGTTTTCGCTTCGTGGTCCGACTTTTCACTTCGCGCTCCGACCTGCAGCAGCAACAACTGGGCGTAGAGGTTTTGCGACGATTTCATCATCTTGTTGACCAACTCGCTCACGGGCCGTGATTCGATCGAGGCCACTTCCATGAGCCTGGAGAAATCCAGCGGCTGCGCCTGGCGGTCCAGCCAGTTCACGGAACGCAATTTGCCGGCGACAGCTATTCCGCGCTTTTCCAACGCCGCTTTCAGGCGCGTCACGAACCAGAGCGCCGGGTTGTGCACGCTCACGGCGTCGGTCCAGTTGGTGCCGACCGGCAACGAGCCGGAAATGTAAACCGTGTTCTGAGGCAGTGGACGGTAGAGATTGATTTCGCGCTGGCCGCCTTTGCCCGCTGTTTTGGCGCGGTTGATGAAGGCGAGAAAATCAGTTTCCGGCTTGCTCACGATTACGCAAGGGTCGCCTGCCTTCGCGCCCGATTTGAAAACGAGGTCAACCACGTTGTCTTCCTGACTGAGCGCGGACACCTCCGCGCCGTAGTAGTTTTGCAAATCGTCCCACGTCCAGCTCGATCCGAAGGGCGGCCCGCGAAAAAAACTTTCGTCACCGACGAGATCACCCTCGATCCGTTTGATGCCGGCGGCCACCAGGGTCGTCACGAGCGGATCAAGTGATTTGCCGGAGTCGCCGCCGTTGAACCGCGCGGCAAACGACGGATCGCCGCGCCCGTAAATGATCAGGTCGCTGTGGAGCGTGCCTTCACCGTCCGGTTTGCCGGCGGCGCAGCACGAAGTCTTGATGCGGTAATCCGGCCCGAGTCGGTCGAGCGCCAGCGCGCCGGTGAAGAGCTTGGCGTTCGACGCGGGCTTGAGCAGCTTGCCCGCGTTGTGCTCATACAGCCCTTTGCCAGTGTCGAGCGAAACGACTTTCGCGCCCCAGGCCGCGGCCGCGAAGCGTGGTCGCGAAATGTGGGCGGCGATTCCGGCCTGCAGTTCTGCAAGGTTTCCTGCCGGCCTGCCCGCGTTCGTCGATAGCGGACGTGTTTCTGTAGCGAAAAGAGGAAACGTGAGACCGAGCAGCCAGAGAACCAGCGCGCGCCACCGGAAATTCTCGTGAACACCTTGCCTGGGCAAGGCGCAGACGAACGTAGAATGATTCAAGAGCTTTAACGGCTTTTCCAAGCGTCGAATAAACCATTGAAACGGTTTGCAGGGGCTGCCGCCCCGCTCGAAACGACTGAAGCCGGCCGATAAGGTGATGGTTGGATGCATGCGTCTATTTTTGGTTTCAACTTCTGTTGTTTTGCGTTAACTGTTACCTTTTGCCAAACTGGAAACGCATCAATCTCTATGGGCAAACTGACGCCGCCGGGCGATCATTACCTGAACGCAGCGATTGGCTGGCTGGAATTGGGGAACACAGCTGAAGCCAAAATGGAATTGACGAAAATTTCGTCGGACCAACGGCAGCACCGCGAAGTGCTCGAAGTGGGATGGCGGATTTGCGCGGCGGAACGGAACTGGGCGGAGGCGCTCGAGGCCGCACGCCGACTTGTGGCGACCGATCCTGACGATGCCACTGGATGGATTCACCAATCCTACAGTCTGCACGAGCTGAAGCGGACGCGCGAGGCGTTTGACATGCTCCTGCCCGTCGTCGAAAAATTTCCCGGCGTCAGCACGATTCCCTACAACCTCGCCTGCTACGCCTGCCGCCTCGGCGACCCGGAGCGGGCGCGAAGCTGGCTGACCGAGGCGGTCAGGATCCGCGGCAAGGCGGTATGTATCGCAGCCTGAACGCCGACCATATTATCCAAACCATCGGCCAGCTTCGCGATCGCATCCAGGAACGGTTTCCTGGCGCGGGTTTGAGCAAAGTTGCGGAGGAACTTCAGCGGATCGGGACCGAAGCGGTGACACGCGCCGAATGGATTGCCCGTCCGTTGTTGCCGTTGCGCATCGCCATCGGATTTTTGGTCGCGCTGCTTGCGTCGATCATCCTGCTGGCGCTTGCGAACGTGAAAATCTCAAAAATGTGGGAGAGCTTCGCGGATTTCGTGCAAGCGGTGGACGCGGGAATCAACGACATTGTCTTCGTCGGCATCGCGATCTTCTTTCTGGTAACGCTCGAAGGCCGGATCAAACGGAAGCGAGCGCTCGGTGCGATCCACGAACTGCGCGCACTCGCCCACATCATTGACATGCACCAGTTGACCAAGGACCCGGAAATTATT
>QHPA01000192.1 GCA_003218935.1 Verrucomicrobiota bacterium | reverse complement strand
CCTCGGCTCCTTCAATTCCTGCGCTCACGGTGAAAAACCTTTCCGTTTATTTCGGGAAGAATCAGGTGCTCAAGGGCGTTTCGCTCGAAGTCCAGGCGCGGGCAGTCACCGCGATCATCGGTCCGAGCGGCTGCGGCAAATCCACTTTCCTGCGCGCGTTGAATCGCATGCACGAGCTGGTGCCGGAGGCGCGCATGACGGGCGAGATCCGCCTGTTCGGCGAGGACATTTACGCGGGCGGCGTCGAGCCGGTGATCGTTCGCCGGCGCGTCGGCATGGTGTTTCAGAAATCGAACCCCTTTCCGACCATGTCCATTGCCGACAACGTGACGGTCGGTTTGCGGCTCAACGGCGTGCGCGCCCGCGCGACGCTGGTGGACCGAATGGAAAAATCACTGCGCATGGCCGCGCTGTGGGACGAAGTCAAAGATCGGCTGCACGCTCCGGCCATCAGCCTGTCGGGCGGCCAGCAACAGCGCCTCTGCATCGCGCGCGCGCTGGCCGTCCAGCCGGAAGTGCTGCTGATGGACGAACCCGCTTCCGCGCTGGACCCGCTGGCGACCGCCAAAATCGAAGACCTGATTCTTGAGTTGAAGCAGGACTTCACCATCGTCATCGTCACGCACAACATGCAACAGGCCGCGCGCATCTCGGATTTCACGGCCTTCCTCTATCTCGGCGAATTGGTCGAGTTCGACGCGACACGCAAAATCTTCACCAGCCCGACCAGGAAACAGACGGAGGATTACGTGACCGGACGGTTCGGTTGATTTGAAAAATTATGCAACACTTCGATCAGGAACTCGCGGCGCTGAAAGAGAAACTGCTGACCATGGCCAGCAAGGCCGAAGCTGCCGTCAACAACGCCATCAAGGCGCTGGTTGATCGTGACGACGACCTCGCCCGGAGCGTGAAGGAAGAAGACAACGGCATTGATCAGTTGGAGATCGAAGTGGACGAGATGGCGATCGGGCTGCTCTCCAAGGCGCCACTGGCCAGCGACCTGCGACTGATTGCCGTGGCCATGAAAATCTCGCATGACCTCGAGCGCGTGGGTGACGAAGCCACAACCATTTCCCGCCGGGCAGTCGAGCTGAGCCAGGAGCCGCAACTCAAGCCTTACATCGACATCCCGCGCATGGCGAAGATGGCCCTGGAGATGCTTGACGACGCGCTCGACGCCTTCGTCAACGCCAATCCGGAAAAAGCCCGCGCGGTCATCCCGCGCGACAAAGAGGTGGATGCGTTGAACAGACAACTGCATCGCGAGCTATCCAGTTACATGGTTGAAAAACCGACGACCATCACACGCTGTCTGAACCTGATGGTGATTTCCAAAAGCCTGGAACGGATCGCCGACCACGCCACGAACGTGGCTGAGGAAGTCGTCTATCTCTACGAAGCGAAGGACATCCGGCACACCGGCAAAGGGCAGGCCTCCCGCGAGGGCTGACCGGCGCAGGGCGAGTTCAAGCCGGAGGCCGGGGACGAAGATCCATCTGCGCCGGGACGGGCGGAAGGACGAGCGGCTCTTCGGGAAAAACCAGCCGGTTGGTCGTGCTTTCCAATTCGCGGAACAGGAGCAAAATCATCTCCAGCAAGTCATCCAGATGAAACGGTTTCATCAGGACCATCTCGCTCACGTGATTTAGAAATTCCACGACACGCGGGTCTTCTCCGTGCGCCGTGATAAAGATGAACCGATCGCACAATTGCGGTTGGACCCGTCGAACCGCGTGGTAAAACATGTCGCCCGGCATTTGCGGCATCACCACGTCGCAGAGGACGACGTCAAAGTCCGAATCCATGATGGCTTTAAGTCCATCGACACCGTTCCCAACCTTGGTCACACGATAAAAGTACCCCTCCAGATAATCCTTCAGCAACACTGTCAGGTCAGGCTCGTCCTCCACGAGCAAAACACGCTTCACTTCGGCGCTGGAAGATAGACTGCGACCGCCGCGGGCCATGGCCGATGATTGCATGAACGCTGTGTACCACTTTGCGTCGCGCCTGTCATGTGAAAACGCGCGCTGGCGTCCGGATCGGGTTGCTTTGCGCCCTGCGCTTGCCCTCAATCTGGCAAAATCCGCAAAGCTCTGTGTATTCTCACCCCGTGGAAACCCTGTGGTTGTGCCTGTTCGCCTCTCTCGCCGGCTTTGTCGACTCTGTCGTCGGCGGCGGCGGCCTGATTCAACTTCCCCGCTGTCAGACTCGTTGGTATCGGTGTTCGGCACGAACAAGCTTTCCTCCATCTGCGGAACCGGCATGGCCGCAGCGCAATATTCACGGCGCGTCCAAATGAACTGGCAGTCGATTCTCCCCGCCGGACTGGCGGCCTTCGTGTTTTCATTTCTCGGCGCGCGTACAGTTTCGCTGCTCAACGCGCAGGTTTTGAAACCGATTGTTTTATTCCTGCTCGTTGCCGTGGCCATACACATCTACTGGAGGAAAGACTTCGGCAACCTGCACGCGCCGCAGTTCACGGCCCACCGCGAGCGACAGTTCGGCATTCTGGTCGGCGTGGTGATCGGTTTTTACGACGGTTTTTTCGGGCCAGGCACGGGCAGCTTTCTGATTTTCATTTTCATCGGCCTGTTTGGCTTCGACTTCCTGACCGCGTCGGCCAGCGCGAAGGTCATCAACTTCGCCACCAACCTTTCCGCGGTGATTTACTTCGCCGCCACGCACAGAATTTTTTACCAATTCGCAGTGCCGATGGGGCTGTGCAATATGCTGGGCGCGTGGACGGGAAGCCGGCTCGCCATCCTCAAAGGAAACGCCTTCGTCCGCGTCTTTTTCCTGGTGGTCGTCGCCGTAATGATTTTGCGCTACGGCTGGGAAGTGTTCGGAAGATAACGGAGTGATGGAGTGAATCCCAGCGCTCCAATACTCCATTACTTCGCGCTCCCTCAATGATATTCCTGCAGCGTCTTCACCGAGTAACCGGACTTCTTCAGGGCGGCAATACCGAGCGCCGCGGCCCGCGCGCCGCTGAGCGTGGTCATAATCGGCGTGTTCGTGTAAACTGCGGTCGTGCGGATTTTCACCTCATCAGCGCGGGGCACCTGGCCGGACGGCGTGTTAATAACCAGCTGAATCTCGCGATTCTTGAGCAGGTCGAGCGCGTTGGGGCGGCCTTCAGCCAGCTTGAAAATGCGCTGTACTTTCAGGCCTGCCTTGTCCAGCACCGTCGCCGTGCCGGTGGTGGAAATGATTTCAAAGCCCAGCTCGGCAAATTGCCGGGCCAGGGCGACAGCGTCCTTCTTGTGGGCGTCACTGACGCTGATGAAGACGCGACCGCACAACGGCAACGGCGCGTTCGCGGCCATCTGTGATTTCGCGTAGGCGATGCCGAGATCGGCGTCCAGACCCATGACCTCACCGGTCGAACGCATTTCCGGCGAGAGCAAAATGTCCTGGCCGTGGAAACGGTTGAACGGAAAGACGGACTCTTTGACCGCCCAATACTTCGGCCAGATCTCTTTTGTAAAACCGAGTTCGGTCAATTTCCTGCCGGCCATCACTTTCGCCGCGAGTTTCGCCAGCGGCACGCCAATGGCCTTGCTGACAAACGGCACGGTCCGTGACGCCCGCGGATTCACCTCGAGCACGTAAACCATCTCGCCCTTCACGGCGAATTGCACGTTCATCAAGCCAATGACTTTCAACTCGCGCGCCATGGCCTGAGTGTATTCGCGGATGGTTTCGATGACGCTTTTCGACAACGTGTGCGGCGGCAGGACCATGGCAGCATCCCCGGAATGCACGCCGGCAAACTCGATGTGCTCGAGCATCCCGCCGATGACGATGGTGGGACACGCCCCCAGCCTGTCTTTTGAATTGGCCGACGGGCTGGAAGCCGTGTCCCACTTTTCAAAATGCCCGACGTCGGCAATGCAATCGACGTCCACTTCCGTCGCGTCTTCGAGGAATTTGTCCACCAGCACGGGGCGTTCGGGGGAGGCTTCGACCGCGAACCGCATGTAGTGCTGCAACTCGGCGTCGGAATAGACGATTTGCATCGCGCGCCCGCCCAGCACGAAGGAAGGTCGCACCAGGATCGGGTAACACAGTTGCTTCGCGACTTCGAGCGCTCCAGCTTCATTCGTCGCAATCCCGTTGGGCGGCTGCGGGATATTCAGCTTGTTGAGCATGGCGGCAAAGAGCTTGCGGTCCTCGGCGATTTCAATGCTCTGCGGCGAAGTGCCGATGATATTGACTCCGTTCTGTTGCAGACCGAGCGCGAGGTTCAGCGGGGTCTGGCCGCCGAACTGCGCGACGGCGCCCCAGCATTGTTCCCGCTCGTAAATGTGCAGCACGTCCTCCAGTGTGAGCGGCTCGAAAAAAAGTTTGTCACTCGTGTCGTAGTCGGTGGAAACCGTCTCCGGGTTCGAGTTGACCATGAGCGTCTCGAAGCCGTCTTCCTTGAGCGCGAACGCGGCGTGCACGCAGCAATAATCGAACTCGATGCCCTGGCCGATCCGGTTCGGGCCGCCGCCGAGAATCATTATCTTGCGCTTGTCCGAAGGCCGCACTTCGTCGTCGCCGCGGTCGTAAGTCGAATAATAGTAGGGTGTGTAAGCCTCAAATTCGGCGGCGCAGGTGTCCACGAGACGATAGCTCGGAACGAGTCCGAGTTTTTTCCGCAGCGCGCGGATTTCGTCCTCGGTCTTGCCGGAAAGATTTGCGATTTGCCGGTCGGAAAATCCGAGCGATTTGGCTTTGGACAACAGTTCGGAATCGAATTTGGGCATCAAATCAAAATCAACCCCGGCAAAGTAAGCCTGAGCATCTTGGCGCTGGCAAGTTTTGTTTGGAAAGCCTATCTCATTTCTTATGCTACAAGAGTTGCACAACGCGCTGCAACTCGGCATCAGTGTTGTAGAAGTGCGGGGAGAGTCGAAGGTGCTGGCGGCCGCTGCGGTCGGCGCGGAGCGAAGCAATAATGTTGGCGGCTTCGAGCTTTTCGTACAGCGCGGCCATGCCGGCGCCCTCGCGATAAAACGTGATGATGCCGCTGGCGTTGGCGGGCGGCACGTCGGCATGCAGCACGCAATAGCCTTTGTTCTTCAGCGCGGGAACCAGCAGCGCGCGCTTTCGCAACAATTCGGCGGCAATGTTGTCGATGCCGATTTCCAACAGCAGTTCCATCGCCGCGTTCAGCCCGACGAGACCGAGAAGGTTTTGGGTGCCGGCTTCGTAGCGGCGAGCGTCGGGGCGGAAGACGAGTTGCTCCTGAGCGACGTAGTTGGGGCAAAGTACGTTGTGCCAGCCGTAAGCCGCGGGACGCAAATTGTCCTGAAGCCCTTTTCGCACGTAAAGAATGCCGGCGGCGCATGGGCCGAGCAGCCACTTGTGCGCGTCGGCCGCGAGGAAATCAATGTGCTCGACGGTGGTCGGGAAAGCGCCGAGCGTTTGGATGGCATCAAGACAGAACAGGATGTTGCGTTCGTGCAGCGCCTGGCCGATGGCGTTCAGGTCAATCCGGTAGCCGGACACGAAATGGCATGAGGCCAGCGCAACCAGCCGCGTTTGTTCGTCCACCTGGCCGATCACTTCCAACGGACGCAGGCGGCCCGGTTCGCGCGCGCTCAGGAAGCGCACTTCCACGCCGCGTTCCGCCAGCGCCATCCACGGATAGACGTTCGCGGGATAATCATCGAAATAAATGAGGACGTTGTCGTTCTTCCTCCAAGGCAGCCCGGCAGCGATGAAGCTGAGCGCGAGCGAAGTCGGGCCGACGAAGGCGATTTCGTCCGGCCGCGCGTTGAGCAGACGGGCGGCGAGCGCGCGCGAATGGTACATTTGCTGCGCCGGCAACAGTGTTTCCTGGTCGCCTTGAGCGCATAACCCGGCGTAGTTGCGGATGGCTTCACACACACGGCCTGGCAAGGGGCACACGCCAGCGTGAGCGAGAAATATTTTGTCTCGCGTCACGGGAAATTCGGATCGGCGAAGCTCCTCGTTCGAGAGCAGGTCGGCCAGCTTCATGCGCGAAGACTACCTCAGATCAGAGATTGAGTTGCTGAAAGACGTTGTTGTAATAGCCGCTCCAGAAGCTGACGATCTGATAGGCAATCGCCAGCAGAATGGCAAAGTAGATCAGGCGCGGCACCCATTGAGCAAAGATGTGCAGCTTGCGCGAGCCCTCTTCCTGGTAATGCTGATGGAGCCGGCGGAGGGAATCGTCCAGTTGTCCGCTCACCTCGCCGGTTTGATAAAGATTGGCAAAGAGTTCAGGAAACTCGGACGTGCGCGCCACCAGCTCTCCGGGAGTTTCGCCGGATCGCAAAGCAGCCTGCCAACCATGCACCGCGCGTCGCAAGGCGGGTGAGGCGCTCGCGGCAGCGGCAAGTTCCCACGAATCGAAGATCGAGACACCCGCGCTGATCAGAGCTTCCAAAGCGGCGGACAATCGGGCCAGAGCCAGATTGCGCCGAGCCGGGCCAAGAACCGGGACCCAGCGCAACGCCCGTTCGACGTTCGCGCGCCACGTCTCGCCCCGTTGTCCCTGGCAGGCCACGATCAAAATGAAAACGACCGCGTAAGCCGGCGCCAGCAGGATGAACTTCGCCCGTAAAAAACCGAAGACGTCGAACCGGCTCACCAATTGGACAAGTTGAGAAACGGGAAAAATGCAAATGGCGAAGTGCAGTATGAAAAGGGGGTAA
Source organism: Verrucomicrobiota bacterium (assembly GCA_003218935.1). GTDB lineage: Bacteria > Verrucomicrobiota > Verrucomicrobiia > Limisphaerales > AV2 > AV2. Next base: position 14,750 of record QHPA01000192.1, on the reverse strand, counting down.
GCCAGATCGGCCATGACCCGGCGCGCAAGCCGGGCGCGTTCATTGTAATAGTCGGCGAGCAGCCGAAAACACTCGGGCAGGCGTCCGCTTTGTTCGGCGGCCTGAATCAGCGCCAGATCAAAGGAGGGCAGCGAACGGCCCAGGCTCAGCATGGATTCCGCGACCGTGGCACCTTCGGTGATTTTCGCGATGAGTTGAGAGAGCGGTTGGCGGAAGGAGTAACCGGGCGGGTTGTGACGAATCATTTCCAGCGCCTGAATCATGCCGACCCCGGCGCTCAGCAGCGAAGCCAGTTGATGATACAGTTCCGCGCGCCGGGTCAGTTGTCGGGGCGTGACGATGAGTAACATGGCCTCCCGTCCGCCCGGAACGCTCAGACGGCTACCTTGTCGATGTTGGCCTTGAGGTCGCGCTTGCTGCGCAGCCCCACGACCTGCTCCGCGACTTCGCCGTCTTTGAAAATCAGAAGAGTGGGGATGGCGCGAATGCCGTATTGCGTGGCAATCACTTGATGGTCGTCGATGTTGACTTTGCCGACTTTTACCTTGCCATCATATTCGCTGGCGAGCTCATCGAGGATCGGCGCAATCATTTTGCAAGGGCCACACCATTCGGCCCAGAAATCCACCAACACGGGCGTAGGGGACTGCAACACTTCTTGTTCAAAGTTGGCTGCGGTTAAAGTGACGATGTTGTTAGCGGACATACGGCCTGGATGCGTTCGAGGATAAAGCGATCGCCGGAAATTCCGAGACTTACAGCATCAAAACCCGAACCAAAACCACCACGGCAATCAGCGCGACCGCGATGGCGAGGGCTTTGTCCAAGCCGGTGACGCCCGACATGACGGGCGCGGACCGCGGACCCGGAGCGGGCCTTCCAGCCGCAGCGACCGCCGTAGGCCGTGGGGCTGGTGTTGGCGGCGCGGGAGTGGGCGCGTGGGCAGCGGCAGGCGCGGCTGGAGCCGCCGGTGCAGCGGCGGAGGCCACGGCCGCCGCCTGCGCCGTCGGAGCAGGCGCGGGAATTTTGATCGTGGGAGCGGCAGTCGGCTTCGGGGGTAAATTGATTCGCACCGTCTCTTTTTTGGGCTGCACTTTGGCGGCCTCGGTCGGTCTCGGCGGGACGGCGCCCGATGGGGTGTTGGGGTTGTTCTCAGCCATAAACTTTTTCTGAACCCAAACTAGAGTTGGCGCCAGTTAGTGTCAAATGCTTATTCGCCGCAAATTGATCGCGGGAACTGATTCCACAACGTGGGGCGAGCGGCCGCGCGAGCCGCGCTGCTCATGGGTCTCAGGGCTCGCCCCACATCGCCCGGATCCATGAAACCGCATCCAATAAAAAACGGACCGGCAGAAGCCGGCCCGTTGCGACAGCGTTTTAAAAACTTCAATCAGTAGCGCTCGCGACGACCACCATCGCGGCCACCGCGGTAACCGCCGCCGCCACCACCACCGCCACCGCCTCCGGAACGAGGGGGACGCTCTTCGCGAGGCCGCGCGATGTTGACCGTGAGTTGACGGCCTTGAAATTCCTTGCTGTGGAACATCTCGACCGCTTTGTTGGCTTCTTCCGGCGTGGAGAATTCGATGAAAGCGAAGCCACGGGATTTGCCGGTGAATTTGTCGAGCATCAGGTTCACAGAAGTGACTACGCCTGCCTGAGAGAAATACTCCTGCAAGTCATTTTCCATCGTTTGGTAAGAGAGATTACCTACGAAGAGTCTGGATTCGTTGTTCATACTATTGGTTGTCCCGCTCAAAAAACCCAGTGGGGGGATTCTGCACCGGCAGGATCACTGAATGTCTGACTGCTTCACTGACATCTGTCTTTCTGACACCGACACCGCAAGTTCTTTGTGCTGGAAGGGAGGTTGCATCAAATCGTCACCTGGAGTCAACAAGACTTTCGCAGGCTAGTCGGGCTCCCGCCTCCGGCTCCGGCCCGAACAACCTTGACGAACTCATTGAGCCACCGCGTTCTGCTGCAGGACCCGCGCCACGGTTTGCTCCACGAGCGCAAGTTGAAAAGGTTTGGAGATATGGGGATTGCCGGTGGATTGCAGAAACGCCTGCGTCTCCTCGTTTACGACGTCGCCGGTCAGGAAGATGATGCGCCGCGTCAACTCCGGCTTTTTCTGGACCGCTTGTTGGTAGAATTCCTGTCCGTTCATTTTCGGCATGCGAAAGTCGGAGACGATCAGGTCGAACTCGTGCCGCTCGACCAGTGCCAGCGCATCCAAAGCGGAATGGCACAACACCGTGGAATAGCCGAGCAGACCGAGCATTTCACCGAGCAATTCGGCAATCGACTTTTCGTCATCGAGAATCAGGATTTGGGCCGACTGTGTTTGCGGCGCGTCCGTCAGTGCCGGAAGGGGGGCGGTCGGCGCCGACGGTTGTGTGCCGGTGTTCGGACTGACCATTGGCAGTTCCAGAACAAAGCAAGCGCCGCCCAGTGTGGCCGGCTGGTAAAAAATCCGCCCGTGATGATCCGCCAGTATGCTGTGCGCAATCGACAACCCCAAGCCGGTGCCTTGGCCCACTTCCTTGGTGGTGAAGAACGGCTCAAAAATGTACGGCAACACTTCCGACGGCACGCCAGGGCCGTTGTCCTCCACCAGAATCTGAATAAGGTTCTCCTTGCGTTGCGTGGAGACATGCAGACGTCCGGGACGCGGCGCCTCCACCAGCGCCTGGAGGGCGTTGTTCAATAAATTCACCAGCACTTGTTGAATCTGGTCGGGGTCGCCTTGGGTCGCGGGCAGTTGGGGATGGAGATCCAGGCGCAGTTCAACGCGGGCTTTCTGCAAATCCAGCTTGCGCAATTCAGCCACCCGTCGGACCAGTTCGTTGAAATCAACAGCCTCGCGGTGCCTCGGCTGTTCGCGGGCGAAGGACAGGAAGTTGCTGACGAGCTTGGCGGCGCGGTTGCTTTCGTGGGCGACCTTCTCCAAATCGGCGCGGATTTGCTTGCCTAACTCGTCCCGACACAGGATGAGTTCCACATATCCTTTGATGACCGCCAACGGGTTGTTCAACTCGTGGGCCACGCCGGAAATCATCTGGCCGAGCGCAGACAGCTTTTCAGCCTGGCGAAGCTGCTGCTCCAGCCGCGCGCGTTCGGTCAGCTCGCGCAGAAAGAACTGGTAGGCGGCCCGCCCTTCAAAGCTGATCGGCGCACCATCCGCCTCGGTCGCTGTGATGCCGCCGTCGCGGCGAACGAGATTCAAATTTCGATGCCGACAGATGACTGCGAACCACTCGGGCCCTGTCCGGGGCACCGGCTGCGGCTCGGAACGGATTTGGCAAAAACTCGACAGGGTGTTTGAGTCGGCACTACTGATGCCCAGCAAACGTTTGGCGGTCTGATTCAACTCAAGAATGCGCAGGTCTTCCGCGTCGGTGATGACGATGCCCTCGCTGGCCTGATCGAACAGGCTTCGATAGCGTTCTTCGGTGGACATGACCTTCCTTTGCAGGAACACGGTCTTCGACTTGTAGGAACGGATTTTCCGGAACGCCAGCCGATTGGTGTTCCGCGCTTCCTCGAGCACCAGGACGATCATGCTGACCGCAATGAAAAGCTGAAGCACAGCGGAAATGAAGTAGCCGGAGCTGATCATCTGGCCGGAGCTCTGAAAGAACGGATACGCCGCAATATAAATTCCCCAGAGGCCAAAACCGCTGGCCAGCAGACCGGCGCCAAGATACCGCTGTTCGGCGCGGAATCGGTAAAAACACCCGGCGGTCACCAGGCTCACCAGCCCCATCAGCCCGAACACCGGCAGCTCCATTTGCAGAAGACTGTCGAACTGATAAACCCCGATGTAACTCCAGATGAATAGAAAGGCCAGAAACAGCCCGAGTTGAGAGGGCCTGGTTCGCTGCTTCAGAAACCGGGCGCTGCCCCAAAGCAGAAACACCGCCGACGCGCCCACACACCATTGCTTGAGCATGATCAACAGCGGACGTTCCTGCACGTTTAACGATGCGAGGCACAGTCCCAGCCAGAGGGCGTGGAAAATCCAGGCGGCCGTCCAGAAGCTGAAGTACCGGCGATGCGTGTAGCGATTCAGGTAGCAAAAAATGCCCACCAAAACGCTGACGCTGAGAAAAGAACCAATTAAAGCGGCCTTGAGATACTCTCGAGGAAAATAGAGATCAAATCCGATGGTGTCATTCACGCTTGTATCTTGGGTGCCGGGGGAAAGCCTCCCGGAGTTTCAGCCAGTCCTGTTCGCCCGCGCGACGATAACACGGTCGCCAGGCGGCACAAAGGTTACTCGCGTTGCACTCAGCAAATGGGCGAGGATAGCTGCTGAATCCGAGTCGAGCATTGTCCGCAACGCAGCTTAACGCGATGGCGGCGTGTTCTTGTCCTGAGCATTCGCGCGCTTGGCCACGGGCGGCAACTGGACAAAGTGGTCTTTGCCCCGCTTCAGAATGGGTACGATGATGCCGTTGTGGTCCACGCCGAATTTCAGGAATTGAACCTGTAAATTTTGTTTCTGATAAACAGACATGACACTATGTGTTGAGCGTTATACATTCGCTCGAATCCTGAGCCGGAGTGAAGCCTTCACCCGATTTTCGCGCCGACGTTTCCAACCGCAGCGAACGCGCAGGGATTCGACGAGTTCTTAATCCTGCTCAAGCACTGAAAGTGCCAGCAAAGAAATGCGGCTCTCAAACGCAGTGCTGAGTCCCTCACTGTCCTTTTTCTGTAAATCCTGTCCGCAAATCGGACATTGCCCGAGCGGTAGGTGATGTCTTCACCATCACCGACGGCAAGTGTGGGCTCAATCGGCTGTGGCGCACCGGCGCTGCGTCTCTCAAGAGATCGAACGGCTGGGACCAAAATGTCCAACCTGCTCCACCACCTCGTTTGCTTTGCCACTCCACCTCGCCCCCCGAGTCAACGTCGCGGGAAACAGCCGAAACAAAGGAAGCAACAGCTCGACCGCAGCGGACCTCGCGGCCAGATGCGCGAACAGCGCCGCAACACGGATGCGCCTGGCGAAACTTCTTCTCCATGCAGCCGCGTAATCGCTTCCAATCTCGTGCAGCGTTTGGCTCGTCAATCCCTCCTTCGATCGAGCAACCAACCGCTCACACAACAACCACGCCGATTGCATCGCCATACTGATGCCTTCAGCGATCACCGGGTGCGCCTCTCCGACGGCGTTGCCGACGCAGAACATTCCTTTTGAAAACAGCGCGGCAATGCCAGGACGGATCGGCCCGGCGGACAGCCACGCGCCGTCGAGTGACGCTCCTTGCACCGCTTCGCGAACGCCGCGACACGATTGACTGACATGCGCCAACACAGCTTCCCCGGCGGGCGCACTCGGCGCCGCTCGCCGACACCGCTCCAGTTCGTCGCGTCGGATGCAGCACGAGAAACTCACGCGGCCGTCGCTCGTATGAACCATGCCGCCGTAACCACCCCGAAAAACGACCAGCGGCATCAAGCCGACCGGCAACCGGCAACCACGAAAGTGGGCTTTGAAACCCAGCAGGTCCGAGGCGCGAAGCGCGCGCCGCGCGGGCTGAGTCGGCAATGCGCCCGGCTCCCACGAACCGTGGGCGGCGATGACAACGCTGGCTTGAAGCTCGTTTGCTCCGCCTGTTTCTTTGTTCGTCGATTCGCAAACAAAAGCGCCTCCTTCCCTGCGTAATTTCGTCGCCCACCACGGCTGCCACACGTGCGCGCCTGTCTCTGCGGCACGATTCAGCAGCAGCGCGTCGAGGGTCTCGCGTCCCAGCGCTCGACCCCAGCCGTCAGGCGATTCACGCATGCGTGGCATCGGCGCGCTCACAATCGTTTCCCGCGCGAACAATCCAACCTGTTTCACCGGCGGGCCAGCCACCTTCTGGAAATCTGCTTCGATGCCGAGTTGCCGAAACAAAGGAAGGTTCGTTGCGGAAACGTATTCGCCGCAGACTTTGCGCCGAGGGAAATGGGCCTTTTCGATGACGGCGACTTTCCAGTCCGCGCGCGCCAGCAGCAGCGCCGCCGTCGCGCCGCCCGGCCCGCCGCCAATGACAATCGCATCAAATTTCTCAGACATCGGAGGTGCGTCTGCCGCGCAAACGTTGCGCGATAAAACAGTGACTGAACCAGCCGGCGGCTTTTTCCTGCAACTGCCAGGCTCCATTCCGCGGCCACAACGCGGAAAGTTCTTTGCCGTTGAAGCCGGCTCGCACGCTGGCAACGGCATCGTGGCAGGTGACCTGGTTGCAGCCGATGAGCCAAAGCCATCGGCTCGCGCGCTGCGCCGCAGTGCATCGTCGCGGCTCGCAAGCGATGAAACAATTCGTCCATTCCGCAGCCAGCTGCATCAGCCGGGCCAGCGAGGATTCCGGGAAGTGATGCAGAAATAAATTTGCCGCAATCAGATCAACCTGACTGATTGAAAGTCGCGCCAGCCAGTCCAATACGTTCGCTTCGATCGCTTTTACGCGCCATGACAGCGTTTCGAATTGACGGCAAGTCTCCGCGCTGACGATCGCGTGTTGGTCCACCAGCGCGACTTCGACATTGCGCCAGCGAGGAAAGAGTCGGCGCGCCACTCGCAGCATCAATGTTCCATCGCCAGCGCCTAAATCCACGATTTGCTTTGGCGGCCCGTCTCGAAACGCTTCGCGCGAGGCCGCGGCGATGACGCGAGCATTGCCCATCAAGGCATTCACGCGCCGCAAATCCCGACGCGAACGAATCGCTCGGGAATCGTCGGCCGGCAACTCGTCCAGCCATTCCGGTTCGATCTGGCGATCCATGCGAGCCAACCCGATGATGGAGGATTGGAGTTGTGTCCTCAACACCGGGCAAACCATCACTCCACCTTCCTCTTACTCCACCTCCAACAATGCCCCGTGGCAACTGAATCCTGCACCGAATGACGACATCCACCAGAGTCCGCCTGGCGCATTGTCCGCCAGCGCCGTTTGCAGCACAAACATCACAAAAGGGCTGCTCAAGTTGCCGAACTCGCGCAGCACGGCCGCGCTTCGTCCCAACTGTTGCTGCGCCAATCCGAGCCTTTCCTGCATCGCCAGCAGCACATCGCGCCCACCCGCGTGCATGATCCAAGCAGAAATTTGCCCGGGTGGCACGCCGGCTTGGCCCACCACCTCAGAAAAAACCCGCGCGGCGTGCTTGGCGGCGAGCGACGGCACTTGTCGGGAGAGTATGTTTCGCAACATGCCGTTTCGCTGTTCGAAGCGGAGATAATCGCGGTGTTCCGCGCTCAGAATTGAACCCGCCGTTTTCCATTCGACGCGACGGCGATTGGGATCTGCTTCGCGGGTCAGGACCGCGGCCGCCGCACCGTCGCCGAACAGACAGGCGCTGATGAGCACGCCCGGATCATTGTCGAGGTAAAACGCCGCGCTGCACACCTCGACGCAAATCGATAAGACATTTTCGCAGCGTTTCGCGGCCAACAACGCTTCGGCGGCCCGCAGGTTTGGCAACGCCGCGCCGCAACCCTGCCCGACCAGATCCAGCGTGAGCACGTCCGCTCTCAAACCGAGTCGTTCGCTCACGTAACTGGTAAGGCCGGGACACAAATAACCGGTGCATGTGCTGATGATCAACGCGTCGAAATCGTCGGGGCCAAGCCCCGCGTCCGTCAGCGCCCCCGTCGCGGCCTGCGTCGCCAGCGCGGGCGCGTGCCGGACGAACCGGGCGTGCAAGGCTTCCGGGTTGAGGTCGAATGCCTCGGTCAACGGGTCCAGCGCCAGATGCCGCGTGTCGATGCCATTGTCGCCCAAGAGGACTTTTTTCAGAATTACTTTCGAGCGGCTCGTCAGATGGGAAAATGGTTCAGCGACCTGGAGCGCTTCCCAGCATTCCCGTTGTCCGTAACGTCGTGGCGGCACGGCGGTGCTCAGTCCCGTGATAAACATGATACAATTTACTCGAGCGAATAGTCGCGCACCAGTTTGGATCGCAGTATTCTCTTCGCAAACCGACTCTGGGTTACGACGTTTGCCGGCACGGGCGGGTTCCCGTTGGCAGGGTCCTGATTCAGTTGTGGTAGCGTCGGCGCTGCGTGCCGATTTCGAGCCACAGGCTCGACGCCACAACAAATTGAGACGTTGCCTTCCCGATGGCAGTGTCGTGATTTCAATTTTCGGAGCGCCACTGTGTGCGCAGCACCAGTCGCAGCATGCAAGCCAAGCTCTGCGGCTGGTCTTCGACACAGCCGCGCTCCATCAAATTAAGGCATTACCCTTCCCGATTGCTCGTTTGACGGTCGGCAGGTTCTGCCTGTAGATTGGTCCTGCTTATGAAAGGCGCCACGAACATCGTGCTGTATGACGACCAATGCCCGATGTGCACGTTTCAGATGCGCGTGCTGACGTGGCTCGACTGGTTCAATGTCACGACCCTGCTGCCCATGTCCGATCCGCGGGTGGCCGAAGCCGCGCCGGGCTTGACGCGCGAGGATTTGTCAGCCGCCATTCACTGCCTGGCGAAAGACGGGAAAAGGTATCGCGGCGCGCGCTGCGTCCGCTATGTCGGAATGCGAATGCCATTGCTCGTGCCGCTGGCGCTGTTCCTGTGGATTCCCGGTGTAATCTGGATAGCGGAAAAAATTTACGCCTGGGTCGCCCGCAATCGCTACATCCTCAGCCGCGTCTTTGGGTGCAAGGAAGCCTGCGCACTTCTGCCACAGCGCGAGAGGCGCAACGAGAAGGATATACAGGCAGCAAGCAGGGATTCCAAATTGCTGTCCCGTTAAGGCTGAGTGGATGGCTTCCCCTCACCCTGCCCCTGCCCCCCGCACACGCATTGATTCAAAATTACTTTTGGCCACCAGTATAGGCTCGCCACTTTGACCCTGAACTTCCAGGCCCGCTTTCGCGACGCGCTCGCAATGGCCCGCAACGAACTGCTCGCCGCGCGCACGCCGGACGGGCATTGGATCGGCGAGCTTTCCAGCAGCGCGCTCTCCACCGCCACCGCCGTCTGCGCGCTGGCCGTCGTCGAGAAACACGATCCTTCACTCCGCACTCCGCACTCCGCACTCCGCATTCAGCAGGGCCTCGACTGGCTCGCCCGCCATCTGAACGCCGACGGCGGCTGGGGCGACACACCGTTTAGTCTCAGCAACATCAGCACCACGACGCTGTGCTGGGCGGCGTTCGGTGTTGTGCCTGGGGCCGATGGAAAATATCGCGCCGTCGTGAAAGGGGCGGAGACCTGGCTGACACAACGCGCCGGAGGAACCGGGCCCGATCAACTCGCGCCTGCGATCGTGAAACGCTATGGCAAAGACCGGACGTTCTCGGTGCCGATTCTCACAACGTGCGCGTTGAGCGGGCGGCTTGGCTCAGGAACAGCGGCGTGGAAACGGGTTTTGCCATTGCCCTTTGAACTGGCCGGGCTGCCCCACCAATTCTTCGCCGCGCTTCGCCTGCCCGTCGTGAGCTATGCCCTGCCCGCGCTCATCGGCATCGGCCAGGCCAGGCATCATCATCTTCCATCGCGAAATCCATTCGCGCGGTTCGCCAGAAATCTCACGCGCGAGCGGACGCTGAAAGTGTTGACGAACATTCAACCGTCGAGCGGCGGTTTCCTCGAAGCCACACCGCTCACCAGTTTCGTGGTGATGAGTTTGGCGGGCAGCGGACAAGTGGATCATCTCGTGACGAAAATGGGAGTTGAGTTTCTGCTCGCCTCGGCGCGCGAGGACGGCAGTTGGCCCATCGACACCAACCTTGCGACCTGGGTCACGACGCTTTCCGTCAATGCGCTGGCTTCGGGGAACGCAGGCGACTCGCCCGGGGTTTCCGGCGGCCCGCCGGAAACTCTTTTCGCCGACGAAGACCGGGTCCGCATCCGCGACTGGCTGCTGAAACAACAGTATCGCAAAGCGCATTCCTACACTCATGCGGCGCCCGGCGGATGGGCGTGGACCGATCTGCCGGGCGGCGTGCCGGACGCGGACGACACCGCGGGAGCGCTGCTGGCGTTGCGCAATCTTTCTGTAGCCGCGGTCTGTGACCGCGGTGATTACGGCGAAACGCGTCCCTCGGCGGCCACAGACCGCCGCTACACCGACACGCTCCACGCAGCGGTTGCCGGGATTAAATGGCTCCTCAATCTGCAAAACTCCGACGGCGGCATACCGACGTTTTGCCGCGGCTGGACAAATCTTCCGTTCGACCGCAGCGCCCCGGACCTGACCGCGCACGCCTTGCGCGCGTGGAACGCGTGGTTGCCGGAGTTGCCGGAGCAATTGCAACGTCGTGTTCGGTGGGGGATGGAAAACGGACTGCACTACCTTACCCGCACTCAACGGCCTGACGGCGCATGGCTTCCGCTCTGGTTTGGCAATCAACACGCGCCCGGCGAAACGAACCCGGTTTACGGGACGGCGCGGGTTTTGATTGCCTTGGCGGACTTAGTGGGACAGGCATCCTGCCTGTCTCAATCAGGCGGGTCGAATTCGCGGGCGCTGGCGGGGGAACGAACAAAGTCTTTTACGACAGGCAGGATGCCTGTCCCACTTTTATCCGCGATCGCGCGCGGCGTCGCGTGGCTGCTGTCCGTTCAAAAGAACAACGGAAGCTGGGGCGCGTCGGGCGAAGGCCCGGCTTCCGTCGAGGAAACCGCCTTGGCAGTGGAGGCGCTCGCGGGAGTCGCCGAATGGGATTCAGGGCCGGCAACAGGCCGGACCTCCCGCGCAGACGGGAGGGACGCCGTGCCGGCGTCCCTGACTTTGGATATGCGAACTGCTCATGATGCAGCGATGAAAGGCGCGATCTGGTTGATTGAAAAAGTGGAAAGCGGCGAGTGGAGGCAGCCGTCACCGATCGGTTTTTACTTCGCGAAGCTCTGGTATTACGAACGGCTCTATCCGATGATCTTCACCGTCGGCGCCTTGAATCTCGCTGCCCGATCGCTGCGGTGAATCTCATCCGCGTTCACAGATTAGAAACGACTCGCCAAGCCTTCCACACCGACGTACTTTTTCCATATGACTTCAAGGATGTCGCACGCCGTTATCGACCACGTCAACGCGGCGCAAGACCGCCTGATCGCGGCGAGACTTCGGCGCGACCGGCGCGCGCTGCGAATCGCCCGTCAGAACCTCCGACGATGGATGGCTCGCGACGGCCGCAAAGTCCGCCCTGTTTTCCACGAATGGCACGGCATCCTGGTCCGGCTGAACGCCAGGGAAATCGCCGCCTTCCTCGAAAGCGATACTCCGATGGCGCGCCGCCTCCGTCAGTCCAGTCCCTTTGCCGGCGTGCTGACCGAAGCGGAGCGACGGGCGATTCAGCAAAAGCATGAAAAGGCGCGAGCTTGAGACGGCGCTTCGCACGGCGGGTCGAGTCGCCCGCGAAACGGAATTCTTCCTGATCGGTTCGCAGGCCGTTCACGCTTATTGCCGTCGGCCGCCTGCGGAAGTGCTGTTGTCACAGGAGTGCGATCTTTATCCGATGAACCGCCCGGAGATAGCCAACCTTCTCGACGCCCGGCTCGGTCGCGGCTCCCGGTTCGCCCGGCGAGGTGGGTTCTACGTGGACGTGGTCACCCCGGAAATCGCCAGCCTGCCGACGGGTTGGCAGTCCCGACTCAAACCGCTTCGCGTCGGTCGAAACACAGCGTGGTGCCTGGAAGTCCACGACTTGATCGTGAGCAAGTTGGCCGTCGGCAGGCTCAAGGACCTGGAGTTCGTGGGCGCGCTTTTCCAAATGCATCTGGCCAACCCAAAAACCGTCCGTCACCGCATCCGGCAATTCTCTCGGCACCGGGACCGCGCCCGACTTCGGTCGCGACTCCAGTCCGTGTTGGACGAATTGGGTTAGGAAAAATCCGCTTTCCGCATCAGAGGAGAGGATGCCTTCCGGAGCGGCGGCTTTCGCCCATCGGTTTTTACTTCGCGAAACTCTGGTATTACGAACGGCTCTATCCGCAAATCTTCACGGTCGCGGCGCTGTCGCGGGTCGCGCGCGCATCCAACATAGAAACCGATTCGAAGTGCGAATGAGGCTTCCAAGAGAGTCTTCGATCTGCTTTATTCGCTGTATAAATGATGGCATTTGCAATGCGGCTTCAACATAAAATTGGCCCACAGATAATGAATGAGTGGCTCGTGATCGACTACGGTTCGTATTGGGATGTGCCGAGAGAGTTTCTCGTCCGTTATCGAGATTCACGTTGGGCAATTCAATGTAAGCGGCGTCGTGGCGTGTTTCGCTGGTCCAGCCGGCTTTGGACCAGAGCTTCGCCCCGTGCGGCAGCGCGCGACCGGTGAAGCCGTGCGCCTGATCGTCGGGATCGTCGCTTTTGCCGGACGGGTCGCGCTTCAACAACTCCATCATTTCCGCGCAGCGCTTTGACGACACGGCCTTGCCGGTGACGATTTCGGTCAGCAGCCGCGCCGTGGCGTCGGTGGTGAGCAGGTTGCGGCCCGGCTTGAACGATTTGATGGCCTGCGTTTCGCGGCCGTAGGGACCTTCGCACCACGGTTTCTTGTTCACGTTGATGTTCGTGTAACCGAGCGAGGCGAAGTAGCGGTTCACGGCGTCGCGTTTCGTTATCCACTTTTTCAGCTCGGACGGTGGTAATTCCGGCCCGCTGGTCGTGCCGGTCAGCACGTCCACGATGTAATGCGTCGCTTCGTTGTAGGACTGAACGATCATGTCGCGCGTGGCGCGGCGCAGTTCGTCGGTGTCCTGGAGCTTGCTGTCCTCCAGCCAGCGATGAACGGCGCCGAGGTAAAACAACTTCACGACGCTGGCCGGATAAATCTGCACGTCACCGCGTTAGCTCGCGCGAACGGGATGCTGCCGGTCGCGCAGGTCCACGAGTGTGACGGCGATCTGGTCGGGCTTGAGTTGTTTGTCGGCGAACTTTGAGAGTGTCTGATGGACGGCGCCGTCCACGAGTGCCTGCAATTGTCCGGCGCGAGGCGCGTCCGCCGCTGTAACAGGGTCTTGGGCCGAAGCGGAGGGGAGCGTGAGCGCAAGAAGAGAAGCGAGGATGCCGACGAGGCGAAAGTTATGATTCATATGGAATTATTGAACCACGGACGGACGCGGATGAACATGGATTTACTCATGGGACGGCTGGATGGGCCACAATTTCTTTCCCCTCACCCCGGCCCTCTCCCCTGGGGAGAGGGAGAATCCTCCGCTGTCTTCGGGCCTCATTCCGCACTCCGCATTCCGGGTTCCGCGCTTGAAGAATGAGCCTCCTAACGTCGGCGGCTACGACTCGGCCTTACGCAGAAAGCGCATCACGCTGTCGCCGTGCCTGAGCATTTTCGCTTCTGCCCAAATGTCCGGCACGTCCAGCGTGTCGCGTCTGGCATGGCCGAGGACGAACAGACCGCCGGTGGCGAGCAGTGCAGGAAGATTCGAGTCGTCCAGCAATTGCTGAGCGAAGGAGGTGGAGCGGCGACTGACGTTCTTTTCGCCGTAAGGCGGGTCGGCGAAAATTAAATCGAACTGCTGACCGGCGTCCGCGAGTTGCACCAGCGCGGTGAAGGCGTCCTGAACCCGGACTTCGACGCGCGCCGCATCAAGCTGTGCCGTCGCGAGGTTCTGTCGGAGAAACCCGGCGTGCCGATCTGATTTCTCGACGCAGACGGCGCGCACGGCTCCGCGGCTCAGACATTCGAGGCTGAGCGCGCCGGTGCCGGCGAACAACTCCAGCACGCGCGCGTCTTCCACGCGTGCGCCGAGGCTGTTGAACACGGCCTGGCGGACGAGGTCGGGAGTGGGTCGGACATCAAACCCCTTGGGCACTTTGAGCAGCCGTCCGCCCGCAGTTCCACTGATGATGCGCATGCGAGTATTATGAAATCCGAGTCATCGAAAAGGCAGAAAATATTTCGCGGTCTCCATGACGGAGGACGCATCCGCACACCGCCCAGTAGCGGTTTCCAAACCTGCCATATCGCCCCGAGGGGCGGTGCGCGGATGCGCCCGCCATGACGGATCCTGGAGGAATTCGTTTGGCAACCCGATACCTTCAAGTTATCAAAGCGCGATGAATTCACCCGCGTCACTTGCGTGCCGGCGTTGTCGCCGGACGGCGTCATCCGCTTCGTAATACCTTTGTGGCCTTTGGCTTTCAGGCATTCCCATTGCAGGAAAATGGCTTGTAAACTGCTTTAAGTCGCACCGATGAAATCAGCGCCTCGTTTCCATCTCTGGCTGATTTGTCTGATGATGCTGGCTCGTTCGGCCACCGCGCAAGTGATCATCAGCGAGTTCATGGCGGACAACAAGAAAACGCTGGCAGACGAAAACGGCCAATTCCCTGACTGGATCGAGATTTACAACACCAGCGCCGGCACGGTGAACCTGAACGGCTGGTCGCTCACGGATGATCCGACGCGGCAAGCGAGGTGGTTCTTTCCGGCCACCAATCTGACGGCCAAAGGTTTCATGGTCATCTTCGCGTCTGGAACCAACCGCGCCGTCCTGGGTCAGCCGTTGCACGCCGATTTCAGCCTGAAGGCGAGCGGCGAATATCTGGCGCTGGTCAAACCGGACGGAACGGTTGCCTCGGAATTTGCGCCGGCGTTTCCGCAGCAGTTCCCCGACGTTTCCTACGGACTTGGTCAGGATGTGACCACGAACAGACTCGTGGCGTCGGGCGCCCCGGCGAACGTTCTCATCCCAAGCGGCGGCACGCTCGGTCTGACGTGGACACAGACCGCTTTTAACGATTCAAGCTGGAACAGCGGCACGACCGGGGTGGGTTATGAAACGGCCGTGGCA
>QHPA01000191.1 GCA_003218935.1 Verrucomicrobiota bacterium | reverse complement strand
CAGTTCCGCAGACCGCGTGCCAGCAGGCGTGTCCGGCCGAGGCGATTGTGTTTGGCGACATCTCGGATCCCGAGAGCCGCGTCTCCAAACTCAAGGCGCAGGAGCGGAACTACACCGTGCTCGATTTTCTGCTGACCAAACCACGCACGACGTATCTGGCGCGTGTTCGTAATCCAAATCCGGCGATGCCGGATTACCAGGAATGGCCGCTGAGCACGAAGGAATTTACGGAGCAAAACGGAAATCCGTTTGAACATCATGAAGGCGGTCCTGGCGCGGGCCACGACGAACCGCACGCGTCGGGCAAACCTGAATCCGCCGGGAAAGGAGCGGACTAATGGCTGAAGCAGTCATTCCTTCTTCGCTGAAGCTCCAGCCGCCTCCACCGGAACTGGCGCGTGAGCCGCTGGTGTCGAACCGGCGCCCGATCGGCTGGATTTCTGACGCTGTCGCGGGCGTCGCCGAAGGCAAGACTCCCAAATGGTGGTGGTACGCGTTCATTCCAAGCGTTCTGATGCTGACCATGCTCGGCGCCATGATCCTTTACCTCATGTCCAAGGGCGTGGGCGTCTGGGGCCTGGGCCAGCCGATCATGTGGGGTTGGGCCATTATCAACTTTGTCTGGTGGATCGGCATTGGCCACGCGGGAACGCTCATTTCCGCGATTCTCTTTTTGCTGCGCCAGCGCTGGCGCACAGCCGTCAACCGCGCGGCCGAAGCGATGACGATTTTCGCCGTCATGTGCGCCGGCATTTTCCCGCTCATTCACATCGGGCGCATCTGGTTTGGTTGGTGGCTGTTGCCGTTGCCCAACGCAAACAGCATCTGGCCGCAGTTCCGCTCGCCGCTGATGTGGGACGTGTTTGCCGTCTCGACCTATTTCACGGTGTCTGTGCTTTTCTGGTATATGGGCTTGATTCCTGACCTCGCGGTGATGCGCGACCGGGCCAGGACGAAACTCCGCAAGTTCGCCTACGGCCTGTTCGCGCTCGGCTGGACCGGCTCGAACCGGCACTGGAGCAATTATGAGCGGGCTTACCTGATTCTCGCTGGTCTCTCGACACCGCTGGTGCTCTCGGTGCATTCCATCGTGTCGTTGGATTTTTCGGTGTCACAATTGCCCGGCTGGCACACGACGATTTTTCCGCCGTACTTCGTTGCCGGCGCCATCTTCTCCGGGTTCGGCATGGTGCTCACGCTGCTGATTCCACTGCGGAAGGTTTGCAAACTGGAAGATGTCATCACTGTTCGGCACGTCGAGCTGATGTGCAAAGTGACGCTGGCGACCGGTTCGATCGTCGGCTACGCCTACGCAATGGAATTTTTCATCGCCTGGTACAGCGGCAATCCGTACGAGCGGTTCACGTTCATCAACCGCGCCTTCGGTCCATACGGCTGGGCTTATTGGATCATGATTTCGTGCAATGTCCTCACCCCTCAGTTTTTCTGGTTTAAGCGGATTCGCACGAACATGCTGATCGTCTTTATCCTGTCCATCTTCGTAAACATCGGGATGTGGTTCGAGCGGTTCGTCATCGTGGTGACTTCACTGCACCGGGAATTTCTGCCGTCGAACTGGAGCTATTACAGCCCGACCTGGGTGGACGTGTGCACCTATCTCGGCACGTTCGGATTGTTCTTCACGTTCTTCCTGTTGTTCATCCGCTTCGTGCCGCTGATTGCGATTGCCGAAGTCAAAGCGGTCACCCCTCAGGCCGACCCGCATCATCCGCTCGGCGGCGCGAAGGAAGGAGGGCCTCACAGATGAACGCGGAACGCGGAACGCGGAATGCGGAGCGGGGCGGGGGCGGTTTCGACCGGGTCCTCGGTGATTTGACGCGCAGCGGTTTGTTCCCCCTCACCCCGGCCCTCTCCCCTGGGGAGAGGGAGAATCCTCGGCCGTCGTCGGGCCATTCCCGCGATGGTGTTCGCCAATCCAGTGTGCGTAAAACACACCGCTGGCGGCGGCTGTTCCCTCTCCCTGAGGGAGAGGGTCAGGGTGAGGGGGAACAGAGCGGCGAGGCAGCGCAGTTCCAGCGAACCCCGGGAAAGGAGCGCACTCATGCCTGAGCCAGGAAAAACTTACGGCATTATTGCCGAATTCGACACGCCGGCAGCCACCATGCGCGCGGCAGAGACAATCCGCGACGCCGGCTTTAAGAAATGGGATGTGTTCACGCCCTATCCGATGCACGGCCTGGACAAAGCGATGGGAATGAAAAGCTCCAAGGTCGGCTGGTTCTCGTTCATCGGCGGGGTGACCGGGTTCACGCTGGGCAACCTGATGATCTGGTGGATGAACGCTTACGACTATGCCATCCCGATCGGCGGCAAACCGATGTACAGCCCGTTCAGCGCCTTCCCGCCGTCGTATGAATTGACGATTCTGCTCGGTTCGTTCGGCGCGCTGCTGGGCATGCTCTTTCTGAACCGGCTCCCGCGGCTGCATCATCCGTTGCTGAAGCACCGCCGGTTCGCGCTCGCGAGCCACGACAAATTCTTCGTCGTGATTGAGACCGCTGATCCGAAATATTCGGAAACCGAAACGCGCAAGCTGCTCGAATCGGCTGGCAGCAGGCAGGTCGAAGTGGTGGAGGAATAATGCGCTACTTCCTTTCAGGTTTCGTCCTCCTCTGCCTGGTGGTGGTGAGCATCGCCGGTTTCCGGGGTGAGAGATCGCGCCGGCCGCCCATTGAGCTGTTTCCGGACATGGACCGCCAGCCCAAACTCCGTCCGCAAGAGCACAACAACTTTTTCCCCGACCAACTCAGCTCGCGCCTGCCGATCGAGGGCACCGTGCCGCGCAGCAAACCGCTCGTCGTGGACGGCAGGGAAATTTATCCGTTCGAGGACAATCCCGTGAACACCGGACACATTCCCGGCACAACCAATTTTGTGGAAAGGATTCCGCTTCCGCTGACCGAACAACTGCTCGCGCGCGGTCAGCAGCGCTACACCATCAACTGCTCTCCCTGCCACGGCGCAGCCGGCGACGGCAAGGGCATCACCAGCAAATACGGCATGATCGCGATGGCGAACTTCCATGACGCGCGCCTGGTGAAAATGCCCGACGGCGAAATCTTCAACACGATCACCTACGGCAAAAACCTGATGGGCGCTTACGGTCCGAATGTCACGGTCACGGACCGATGGGCGATCATCGCTTACGTGCGAGCGCTGGAGCGGAGCCGGCTGGCGTCGCTCGACGACGTGCCGGACGGTTTGCGTTCGACATTGAAGAAATGATTTAATCGCCGCGAAAAGGCGCAAAAGGCACAAATGAAAGACCAGAATGAAGGACCACTGATGAAGGCAACGGTTTTTGAGCCTTTTGGTGGCAGATAGAAATATGAGCGCGCATAACAGACCTGCCGCAGACGCGCCGCTGGATTTGTCCCGGTGGCGCAAGGTTCCAAACCTGTTGATCGGGGCAGGGGGCCTGCTCGCGGTCATTGGCTGGATCGTGGACGCTCAGCAGTTCGGTTATTCCTGGCTGTTGGCGTACATGTTCTACCTGAGCTTCGGCCTCGGCGCGCTTTTTCTGGTGCTCGTCCATCACCTGTTCGACGCCAGTTGGTCGGTGCCCATCCGCCGCGTGGTCGAACACATGGCTTGTCTTGCCGGGCCGGTGATGGCTCTGCTTTTCATCCCTAACGCGGTGCTTGCGCCGAAGATTTACGAGTGGATGCGCCGACTGCAAACCGGCGAGATTGATCATTCGTTGCACGCCAAACAGGCGTTATTCAACGTGCCGATGTTTTATGTCACCGCAGTGGTTTGTTTCGTCATCTGGTTTGTCTTGTCGAACCGGCTGCGCTACTGGTCGCTCAGGCAGGACGAGACCGGCTCGGCCGAGTGCACTTACAAAATGCGTTTCTACTCGTTCTGGGGCATTTGGGCGTTTGCGCTCACCCTCACGCTGGCGGCGATCATGTGGATGAAGGCGCTCCAGCACGAGTGGTTCTCGACGATGTATGGCGTCTGGTATTTCGCCGCGAGCGTTTGGGTCGCGCTGCCGACGGTTTACCTCATCGCCGTGATTTTGAAACGGCAGGGGCCGTTGCGCGACGTGGTGCAGGAAAAGCAGATTTACTTCATCGGCTCGCTCATGTTGGCGTTCACGGTGTTCTGGGCCTACATCAGTTTCGGTCAATACTTCATCATCTGGAACGCGAATATTCCGGAGGAAACCTTCTGGTACGTGCTGCGCGAAAAAGGCACGTGGTGGGACGTCAGCATGATCATCATCTTCTTCCATTTCTTCCTCCCGTTTCTAATGCTGCTGCGCATCGACTGGAAACTGAAATTGACCATCATGATTCCGCTTTGCGCCTGGGGCTGGCTGATGCATTTCTTCGACGTCGCATTCAACATTCTGCCGGCTGGCCGGCCGGCCGGTTACAGCCTCAACTGGGCTTGGCTCGACCTCGGCTGCCTGGCCTTCATCGGCGGTCTGTTGACGAAAGTTTTCCTGAAAAACCTGAACGCACACCCGGCGTTTCCGCAGAAAGACCCGCGGCTGGCTGAAGGTCTGGACATTTACGTGCCGCCGGCTTCCGCGGGCGAAGCGGCTGCTTCTCACGGAGGTGCCAAGTGAAATGTCGAAGGTCGAAGGTCGAAGGTCGAACCGAAGGAGGCGATCGATGAGCAACACGCCCGTGGAGAATCAATCGCCGATCGACAAAGCCCGGACGGCCGCGCTGGCCATCGGCGGCCTGGGCACATTTCTCATCGCCGCGCTGCTGGTCGCGGCGATGCGCCATTACACGCGGCCTGAACCTGTCGGCGCCAATCGAGTTGAAGAGCGCTACAAAAACCTGCAGGAACAGCGCGCTGCCGACGCCAAGGCCCTCAACGAATACGACTGGCAGGACAAAGACAAGGGCATCGTCCGCCTGCCGATTCAGCGCGCGGTGGAACTGACTTTGCAGGAGTGGCAGAACCCGGCGGCAGCCCGCTCGAACTTGATTTCCCGTGTCGAAAAGGCGACGGCGGTGCCGCCGCCGAAGCCGAACATCTACGAGTGATGCGCTTCCCGCACGCATGTAGCGCAGCCATCCCTGGCTGCAGGTCCTCCGGGTATCCCTGCCCGGAGTTCTCGACTGGCGGCAGGGATGCCGCCGGAACTTGCAGGCAAGGATGCCTGCGCTACGCTCCCGCCGGCGTTCGGGTCGGCTTGAGTTCGGACCGATCCTGGAGGACGCAAGCTGGAACAATCCTGGACACCTTTTGTCGATGAGCGCGAGTTCTTCGTCAGCGCACACGGTTTCTCCCGATCCTCGTTCGGACTCTGTGGCTCCGCCCGCGGACATCGACGCTTCCTGTCGCGTGCCGGTGATGGTTTTGTTGGCTTGTGCAGCAGTCTGGTTGGTGGTCGCTTCCGTCTTCGGCCTGATCGCTTCGCTCAAGTTTCATGCTCCGAATCTGTTGGCCGACTGCCCCTGGCTCACCTACGGACGCGTGCAACCGGCGCAGATGAACGCGTTGATTTATGGCTTCGCCGCGCAGGCCGGACTGGGCATCGCGTTGTGGATGATAGCGCGCCTGGGCCGGACGTTGCTCGTGCAACCGGGTTATATCGTGGTCGGCGCTCTCCTTTGGAACGTGGGAGTTAAGCTCGGCGTGTTCGGCATTTTGCTTGGCGACACGACCGGCTGCGAGTGGCTGGAAATGCCGGGTTACGCGTCGCCGATTTTGTTCGCGGCCTACGCCATCATCGGCATTCCTGCCCTGCTGACGTTTCACCATCGGCGCGAGCCAACGCTCTACGTTTCGCAATGGTTCCTCCTGGCCGCGCTGTTCTGGTTTCCGTGGATCTACTCGACCGCGAATCTGTTGCTGGTCTTTTTTCCTGTCCGCGGCGTGCTGCAAGCGGTCGTGGACTGGTGGTATGTGAACAACCTGAGTCAGATTTGGCTGGGGTTCATCGGACTGGCGGCGATTTTCTACTTCCTGCCCAAGCTGACCGCGCGCCCGCTTTACAGCAACTATCTCGCGATCCTCGCCTTCTGGACGCTCGCGCTGTTTGGCGGTTGGGGCGGCATCCATTCCGGCGCGCCCGTGCCCGCCTGGATGCCGAGCCTGAGCACGGTGTTCACGGTGCTGACGGCCATTCCGCTTATTGCCATCACGATCAACCTCGACAGAACTTTCACCGGTGCAATGGCCAAACTGAAAGAAAGCCTGCCGCTAAAGTTCGTCGTGTTCGGCGCGGTGGCTTATGTGCTCGCCGGCGCGCTCGCCATCGTGAGCGCGTTCCCGCAATTCAGCCAGATCACGCACTTCACCTTGTTCACTCCGGCCCGGACCCAATTGTTCCTTTACGGCTTTTTCGCGATGACGATGGCCGGGGCGATTTACCATGTCGTACCCTTGCTCATCCAAAACGAATGGCCGTCGGCCAGGCTCGTCCGCGCCCACTTCGCTTTGGCGACGCTTGGCCTCGTGTTCTACGTCGGTTCACTTTCCGTCGGAGGCATTCTGCAAGGGCTGGCGTTGAATCACCCCGAAGTTCCGTTCGCCGGCGCGTTGAATCGCGCTTTGGTGTGTTTCCGCGTCGGCACGCTGGGCGATTTGCTGATGACTGCGGGCAACGTGTGTCTGGCGTTGAACCTCGCCTGGTTGCTGGCCCGCTGCTGTCGCGCCTGCTGTGTGCCGGCGATGATGGCCGCCGTCAAACCGCAAGTGGCGGAGGCCGCACGATGAACCACAGCCCGCTCATTTTCCTCGGCGTATTTTTTGCGCTGGCTCTGTCGTGGTTCGGTCTTGTGTTCGAGCCGCAGTTGCAACTGGGCAACGCGCAGCCGACGACCAACCTCGTGAACCTGGGGCAACTCTATCCACAGATGCCTCCCGGACAGGCGCGACAAGGTCTGGACGTGTACCGTTCGCTCGGTTGCGCGGCCTGTCACAGTCAGCAGATTGGCCAGACCGGACGGACTTACGACGTGGCCCTGACAGACGCCGGGACCAACCGAAGCGCGGTCGTTGACACCTTGCTCAAAGTAAAGCCCGACGCGACCGCTATCGAGGCTCAGAGACTTCTCGAAAAACCGCCGGCCACCATTCTGAAAGACGTGACTCGCGCTGCGGCCGACGCTGCGGTTGCGAAGTTTGAGCCGACGGGCGCGAAGGTGGAAGTTAGAGTCATTCCAACGGGGCCGGATATCGCGCGCGGCTGGGGGAAACGCCGCAGTGTCGCGGAGGATTTTCTGTTCGACCAGCCGGTGATGCTCGGTTCGCAGCGCATCGGCCCGGATCTTGCCGACGTGGGCTCGCGCCTGCCGGTCGCGAACTGGCATTTGCTCCACCTCTACAATCCGCAGATCGTGGTCAGCAAATCGGTGATGCCGCCGTACCGTTTTCTGTTTGAGAAACGGAAAATTGGTCGCGAACCGTCGCCGGACGCATTGAAGCTGGCCGGCAAATTTGCGCCTGAATCGGGTTGCGAGATCGTGCCCACGGACGAAGCCAGGCAACTCGTCGCGTATCTGCTCGGCCTGCGGGCTGACACGGTCATTTTTGAAACGCCCATGACCGTGGCCACGGCAAACGTTTCCACAAATGCGCCGGCCGCGACCAACGCACCGGCCGCGCCGCCAACGAATTCTGTCGCGAAATGAACCTCGATCCGAACAAATCCCCGGCACAGCAAGAGCCCGAGCCGACAACCGGCTCGGCGCCGGCGCCGGTCTGGCTGTTCGTGCTGGTCGCGTTGCTGGCCTTCTGGGGCATGGGTTTTCTGGACAGCCATGGCGGCGGATTCCAACCGGTCGTTTACGCGCCTTACAGTTCAATCAAGGAACTTGAAGACGATCAGCCGAGGTCCGAAGGAAAAAAGGTCCTTCTTCTCGGAAAATTCGTTTACGATGAGAAAGCCAAATGCCTGGCTTGCCATCAACCCACCGGATTGGGCACGCCGGGGCAATATCCTCCTCTGGTCGGATCGGATTGGGTTTTGGCCAAAGAGCCGGGGCGAATCATCCGGATCGTCCTCGACGGATTCCAGGGGCCGGTTACGGTGAACGGTCAACCGTTCAACAATGTGATGGTTCCCTGGCGCGACACCCTTACCGACGAAGAGATCGCCGCAGTGCTGACTTATGTCCGGCAAAGTTGGGGAAACAACGCGACTGAGGTCAAGACCGAGCAGGTTAAAGCGATTCGTGAAAAGACCGCGGGGCATTCCGGTCAATACTTCGCGGTCGAGTTGCTCAAGGTTCCTGAAAACGAGTAGTCGTGGCAAACGATGACCGGGTTGGAGGTTTCTTTCG
>QHPA01000190.1 GCA_003218935.1 Verrucomicrobiota bacterium | reverse complement strand
TAAAGCAACAGGTCCATGGCCTACTGGAAACAGATGCGCCGGACCACGTCGCGGAAGTCGTCGCCGCCGCTGAGGATTTTGATTTCGACGCGCATGAACAAAATGGGCAGGTCGCGCCGGTCAATTTTCGGGAAGCGCACCGCGTCCTTTTGTGTGGTGATGATCGCGTGCGCCTGCCGCTTCTTGCTGCGGTTGATGACGTTCAACACTTCCTGCTGGCTGAAGCGGTGATGATCAGCGAAGCGTTTGGAATAAACAAGTTCACCGCCGAGCGAGACGAGACTGCGCTCAAAGCTTTCCGGCTGCGCGATGCCGCTGAGCGAGGCGACTTTTTTTCCCGGGAGCAATTCGAGGCCGTGCCGCTCGCCGGTGAACACGTCCTCGAAATAAAGCGGGTGGTGCACGCACTCAATGACGCCGGCCGTGGCATTGTACTGCGCGATGCGCTGGCGGAGCGCAGCGGTGTTGCCGTCGCTCTTGGTGATGAAGATGGTGCTGGCACGGGCCAAATGCGACGGCGGCTCCCGCAACGTGCCGCGCGGCAGCATCTGTTCGTTGCCAAAGGGTTGCTGGTAATCAATGAGCACAACGTCCATCCGCCGGCCGCGCAATTTCCAGTATTGAAAGCCGTCGTCGAGCAAAAGCGTGTCGCAGCCGAATTTTTCAATCGCGTAACGGCCGCCTTTCACGCGGTCCTTGTCCACCAGCACCACCACGTCCTTGAGGTTCGACGCGAGCATGTAAGGCTCATCGCCGGCCGTTTCGGAATCGAGCAGAAGCGACTTGCCATCGGACACCACCCGCGGCGGCGTGCGGTCCCGGCGCAACAAAAATCTGTCGATCAATCGTTTGGCCAGCGGCGGCGGCTTGGATCGGTAGCCGCGCGAGAGGATGGCCACGGTGCGGCCCTGGTCGCGGAGTTCGCGGGCGAATTTTTCCACGACCGGCGTTTTGCCGGTACCGCCGACCGTCAGATTGCCGATGGCGATGACCTGTACCCCAAGGGTGGTGTCGCGGAGAATGCGGACGTTGTAAAGGAAGCGGCGAGCCTTGACGAGGACTTGAAAAATTTTCGAAAGCGCGAGCAGCACAACCCGAAGCATGGCGGCTCGCTTGCCGCGGCGTTGTTCAAAGATGACTTCGAGGACAAAGGTTTCAACCGCTTCGGTCCAGGCTCGGAGGCGTTCACGCATCTGGAGTGAGTCTGCCAAGGAGCGCGACACGAGGCAAGCCGGCAGGGATGTCCAGCGCGCAGAATGATCCTGCGAAAGGCTTCCGATCCAAAATCCATTTGCGTTTAAGTTCGGTTCAGTAAAACTCCTCGGCGCATGAGCAAGACGAACAAGCTCGCCACCTGTCCGCGCCTCGACCCGCTCGGCGTGGACAAGGACATTTCCGCCGCTGATCTCGTCGATCGAACTTTTCTCGCTTACAACGGCGGACGTCTGCGCGAAGCGGCCAGATTGCTCGCCGAGAAAATGCTGCCCAACGACGGCTTCATCGGCATGAGCCTCACCGGTGCGCTGACGCCGGCGGGCCTCGGCAAATCGTGCCTCATCCCGCTCATGCGGGCCGGCTTCGTCGATTGGATCGTCTCCACCGGTGCGAACCTTTACCACGATCTGCACTACGGCCTCGACCTGGCGCTCTATCAGGGCTCACCATTCCTGGACGACGTGAAACTGCATCGTGACGGCGTCATTCGCATCTACGACGTTCTCTTTCACTACAACGTGCTGCTCGACACCGACGCGTTCGTACGCGAAGTCATCCAGGGAGCCGAATTCCAGCGCCCGATGGGCACCGACGAATTTCACTACCTGCTGGGCAAATACGTTCACGAGCGCAGCCGCCAGCTCGGCTTGAAGGAGGCGAGCGTGCTCGCCACCGGCTACGCCTGCGGCATCCCGATTTTCACGAGCAGTCCGGGCGATTCCAGCATCGGCATGAATGTCGCCGCGATGGCGTTGCGCGGCTCGCGGCTGATGTTCGACGTGAACCGTGACGTGAATCAGACCGCCGCCATCGTTTATGAAGCGAAGAGCACCGGCCACAAGTCGAGCGTGTTCATCCTGGGCGGCGGCTCGCCGAAAAACTTCGTGCTCCAGACCGAGCCGCAAATTCAGGAGGTCATGGGCATCCCGGAAAAAGGCCATGATTACTTCCTCCAATGCACGGACGCCCGTCCTGACACCGGCGGTCTTAGCGGTGCGACACCCGCCGAAGCCGTGAGCTGGGGCAAAGTTGATCCCGACACGCTGCCCGATTGCGTCGTTTGCTACACCGACTCGACCATCGCGCTGCCACTGCTGACCGCCTGTTGCCTGAGCCGGGTGAAGCCGCGCCGGCTGAAACGCCTCTACGCTCGCCGCGAGGAAATCCTGAACAAAGTCAAAATAAAATATCTAAAAACCGGCACCGTGACGAAAATCAAGACGAGCCGCAAAGTTGCCAAGCGCGCGAGCAGTGCAAGTCTCGACAGAAGGTAGGCTTCCGGCGCCAGGCAGATCGGATGGAGCAAACTTGATGGTGAGTTGCGATTTCGGCCAAGCGCTCAGGGACCAACCTGGCGCTTGCATTCCGCCCGGGAGCAATTCATTCTAATTGTCCGTTTTGTTCGAGGCGCGCCGTCGCGCGTAAATGACGCAGTCGTGGCACATGAGCGATCCGCCTGAAATCGGTTTGGATTTGGAAGATCTGGAGCTGCAACTCCTGCCTGCCTGGGCCAAACAGTCGCCCGACGCCAATCGCTACGCCAAATACGAGGGCAGCGCGGCGGAGTCCGGCCCGCCCGGGCGCGAGCGTCGTCAGCGGCGCGGCAAAAGGGCTGAGCAATCAGCCCCCCGGCAACGCGATGACGCGGATCAGGACCGACCACGCAAGCAGCGTGAAGGACGCGCGGGCCCGCCACGTCGCGAGGGAGGCCGTTTCGACAGACCCCGGCAGGAAGAGAAACGGGAACCGATCCAGCCGTTGCCCGAAGTCAGTGTATCGTTCGTGCCGGAGGAAAGGGGTGTCGAATCACTCGCCCGGCAAATCAAGCTGACCGGTCGGGCGTATCCGATTTTTGATATCGCTCATTTGATTTTGAAACGGCCGGACCGGTATCACGTCACGTTCCGGGTGGCGAAAAAGCCGGACGATCAGGTTGCTCAGCCGCTCTGGATTTGTAACCTCGACGACACGCTCTGGTTTTCTGATCAGGATGCGGTAAACCATGTTTTACGAAAGCACTTCGACACGTTCTACAAAGCCGAGCGCACGCCAGCCGATCCGCCGAAGGGCACTTACACGTTCGTCGCTCAGTGCGCTCTCAGCGGCATCATTCTCGGCCCGCCAAATTATCACGATTACCAAAACAAATTGCGCAAACTGCACGCCGAGCGCTTTTCCCGGATGCCCTTCGAGGTTTACAAATCGAAGGTGAAAATCGTGAAGGACGAGGCGGTCGTCAAAAAGTGGATCGAAGAGCAGAGCTGGAAGACGGAATTCGTTTGTTTGAACGTGTCTGAGGGGAAACGCCTCGGCAGTCGCGAGGAAGTGGAACAACATTTCCGTGAAGTACATTGCGGCAACATTATTCGCGCAGTCGAATCGCACACGCTGCTTGCCACCGCGGCCCAGCAGTTGCCGACGCCGGCGCTGCGCCATTTGGTGCGGCGGGCATGGGACGAACAGCAACGTTTCCCGCTCAAGGTCGTCACGACCCTGAGTCAACAGTTTGCCGCACATGGCCTGCAATTTTTCAAAGTAAACAAGACCATCACCCACGTCGCAGTCGCGCGGCCGCATTACCTCGATTTGCAAACCACGCCGGTTTCCGATGGCGTCAAGCGCATCGTCGATTTCATCAACGCGCATCCCGGTTGCGCGCGACGGCAATTGATTGGAACGTTGGCGCCGTCGCCCGCGCCGTCCGCCGCTCCTGCAACCCCTCCTCCAGCGGAAGGCGCGGTCGCGTCGCCGCCGACAGCGGAACAGATTGCGGGGGTGTCTTCGCCTTCAGCCGCCGTGCCGAAAGCGTCTGGCGACCTTCACGATCCGACACCGGAACAAACGGCGGTCATTGCGGATTTGCACTGGCTGATTCATCAAGGGCACGTGTTGGAGTTCGCCAACGGCAGAATTGAGACCGCCAAGAAGCCAGCTCCGAAACCGCCCAGGCCGGAAGCGAAACCCGCCGCAACACAAACCGAAGGGACCGCAGTGCTGGAAACAGGATCGAGCGCCGAAGCAGCCCCGCAGGGTCAAACTGAACCCGATGGTGTTCCACCAAGTGCGGAAATCACTCAGCCGGCTGCAACGGCGGGCAGCGCCGCAATCCCCGCCACGCTCGAAGTGACGACAGCGGTTGTTACCCAGGCAACAGAACCTGCCGTTGAAACGATTCCGGCGGCGACGCAAGTGGCCGGTGTTTAACTCGCGAATGGTTGCCGACGAGTTTATGCCGGCTGGCAGCGGCGTCCGGTCTGGGCAGAAATTCGCTTCCCTTAAATAATCGCCCAAATTCCCAATGAACCAAAAAGCTTATGCCCGAGCGGGCGTTGACATTGACCTGGGCAATCGCATTAAAGCCACGCTGCCGCGACTCCTCGCCGCCACCCATCGACGTGAAGTGCTCGGCAAGGTTGGCGGGTTCGGCGGTTTGTTTGCGCTCGACACCAGGAAATACCGGCGGCCAGTGCTGGTTTCCAGCGTGGATGGCGTGGGCACCAAGCTGAAGGTTGCCTTCGCCCTGGGTCGGCACGACACCATCGGTCAAGACCTCGTCAACCATTGCGTGAATGACATCGCGGTGCTCGGCGCGGAGCCACTCTTCTTCCTGGACTATATCGGCACCGGCGAACTGGAGCCACGCGTCTTCACTGAAATCATCAAAGGCTTCGCGAAGGCCTGCGCGGAAAACAATTGTGCGCTCATCGGCGGCGAAACCGCTCAGATGCCCGGCTTCTATCAAGCGGGCGAATACGATGTCAGCGGCACGATTGTCGGCGTCGTGGAAAGGGCCCGGATGCTCGACGGCAAATCCATCAAGCCAGGCGACGCGGTCGTCGGCATAGCCTCGAGCGGGCTGCACACAAACGGTTATTCGCTGGCGCGACGAATTTTCTTCGAGCAGATGAAACTGCAACCAGGCAGCCGCGTCGCCGAACTCGGCAACTCAATCGGCGATGAATTGCTCAAGGTGCACATCAGTTACGGCCCGCTCGTGCAAGGGCTGCTGAAAAAATTCAATGAGCGGGACGGTGTGGCGCCGTCCCTGAAATCAAGATCGGCATCACGCCGGTCCCCGGCTATCAAAGGCTTCGCCCACATCACCGGCGGCGGTTTCGTGGATAACATTCCGCGCGTTCTGCCAAAGAACTGCGACGTTGTCATCCGCCGAGGCTCGTGGGAAATGCTCCCGATTTTCGAACTGATCCGGGCCAAGGGCGCCGTCCCGGAAGACGAATTGTATCAGGTCTTCAACATGGGCATCGGCATGGTCGCGATTGTCGCAAAGGAAGATTTCCGCCTGGTGCTTCGATTTATCCATGCCCGGAAGCACAAGGCCTGGTTGATCGGGGAAGTGACAAATGGCAGGGGTGTTGTGAGAATCGTCTGAACCGGCTCTCAGGCCGTTCCGCCTTTCAACATCGCTACGGCGTAGTCGCGGTTCAAGCGGGCAATGAAATGGAGGCTGATCTCTTTCGGGCAGACGGCTTCGCAGGAGCCGGTGACGGTGCAGTTGCCAAAGCCCTCCGCGTCCATCGCTTCGACCAGCTTCATCACGCGGCGGTCTTTCTCGACCTTGCCCTGCGGCAGCAGGCCGAGGTGAGAGACTTTCGCGGCGACAAAGAGCATCGCGCTCGCGTTCCTGCACGCAGCCACGCAGGCGCCGCAGCCGATGCACTGCGCGGCGTCCATCGCGTGTTCGGCGTCGGCTTTCGGAATCGGAATCGCGTTGGCGTCGGGCACGCCGCCGGTCGAGACGGAAACGAAGCCGCCGGCTTGAACGATGCGGTCGAACGCGCTGCGGTCCACGACGAGGTCCCGCACGACCGGGAAGGCAGCCGCGCGCCACGGTTCGATGGTGACGGTGTCGCCTTCTTTGAAGTGCCGCAAGTGCAACTGGCAGACGGAGGTGCCTTTCCGGCCGCCGTGCGGAATGCCATTAATGACGAGGGAGCAGGCGCCGCAGATGCCTTCACGGCAGTCGGAATCGAACGCAATCGGTTCCTCGTCCCGCTCGATGAGTTCCTCATTTACCACGTCCAGCATTTCGAGGAAGGACATTTCCGGGAGGACGTCCTTCGCCTCGTAGGCTTCGAAGCGTCCGGGTGCGGTCGCATTCTTCTGCCGCCAGACTTTCAAGGTCAGGTTCATTTGCGATTTTCGATTTACGATTTTCGATTTTCGATTTTACGAGATTCATCAATCGTAAATCGCAAATCGTAAATCGTAAATTCTACTTATAGCTTCTCTGCGTCATGTGGACTTCTTCGTAAACCAGCGCCTCCTTTTGCAGCACCGGCGGCTTGCCTGGCCCTTGATATCCCCACGCCGCGACGTAGGCGAACCGCTCGTCGTCGCGTTTAGCTTCGCCGTCTTCGGTCTGAAACTCCTCGCGGAAGTGACCACCGCAGGATTCGTTGCGATGGAGCGCGTCGAAGCAGAGCAACTCAGCGAACTCCATGAAGTCCGCGACGCGGCCGGCGTATTCGAGGCTTTGATTGAGCTCATCGCCATCGCCGGCCACATTGACATTCTTCCAAAACTCCTCGCGCAATCCGGAAATGCGGTTCAAAACTTCCTTCAGGCCGGCTTCATTGCGCGCCATGCCGCATTTGTCCCAAAGCAGCCCGCCCAACTCGCGATGCAGGCTCGTCACCGTCCGCTTGCCTTTGATCGAAAGGAGTTGCCTGGTGCGCGCACGGACTTCTTCCTCGACTTTTTTGAACTCGACGTGACTGGTCGAAGGCTTTGCTTGTTTCGAGGAGGCAAAATAATGGCCGACGGTGTAAGGGACAATGAAGTAACCATCCGCCAGGCCCTGCATCAGCGCGCTGGCGCCAAGCCGGTTCGCGCCGTGGTCCGAAAAGTTCGCCTCGCCGAGGACGAACAGGCCGGGAACGTTGCTCATCAAATTGTAGTCCACCCACAGGCCACCCATCGTGTAATGCACCGCCGGATAAATGCGCATCGGCGTTTGATACGCATTCTCGCCGGTGATCTTTTCATACATGTCGAAGAGGTTGCCGTAGCGTTCGCGGATTTTGTCTTCGCCGAGACGTTTGATGGCGTCGGCGAAATCAAGATAAACACCGAGACCGCCCGGCCCAACACCGCGCCCCTCATCGCAGACTTCCTTCGCCGCGCGAGAAGCGATGTCGCGTGGGGCGAGGTTGCCGTAGCTGGGATACTTGCGTTCGAGGAAATAATCGCGGTCCGCCTCGGGAATCTGGCTCGATGACTTTGAGCCATCCTCCTTTCGTTTCGGCACCCAGACGCGGCCGTCGTTGCGCAGCGATTCGGACATGAGCGTCAATTTCGATTGATAGTCGCCGCTGACGGGGATGCAGGTCGGGTGAATCTGCGTGTAACACGGATTGGCGAACGCCGCGCCTCTTTTGCAGGCGCGCCAGGTGGCGGTGACGTTGCAACCTTTGGCGTTCGTCGAGAGAAAGAAGACGTTGCCGTAACCGCCGGTGGCGAGCACCACGGCGTCGCAGGCGTGCGAAGCAATTTCGCCCCTCACCAGGTCGCGGACGACGATGCCCTTGGCGTGGCCATCGATAACAACCAGATCGAGCATTTCGGTGCGTGGAAACATCTTCACGTTGCCGAAACCGATTTGACGGCAAAGCGCCTGATAAGCGCCCAGCAACAGTTGCTGACCGGTCTGGCCGCGGGCATAAAACGTGCGCGACACCTGCGCGCCGCCGAAGGAACGGTTGTCCAGATAGCCGCTGTATTCGCGGGCAAACGGCACGCCCTGCGCGACGCATTGGTCAATGATGTTCACACTCACCTGCGCCAGACGATAGACATTGGCTTCGCGCGCGCGGAAGTCGCCGCCTTTGATCGTGTCGTAGAAAAGGCGGTAAATGCTGTCACCGTCGTTTTTGTAGTTCTTCGCGGCGTTAATCCCGCCCTGTGCGGCGATGCTATGAGCGCGGCGGGGACTGTCCTGAAAGCAGAAGCATTTTACGTTGTAACCGAGTTCAGCCAGCGTGGCTGCTGCGGACGCGCCCGCGAGTCCGGAGCCGACAACGATGACCTCGAACTTCCGCTTGTTCGCCGGGTTGATCAGCTTCAGCTCGAACTTGTGCTTGTCCCACTTTTGCGCCAGCGG
>QHPA01000502.1 GCA_003218935.1 Verrucomicrobiota bacterium | reverse complement strand
CGCTATGCAAGAATCCTCGACTGGAGCCGAAGCGAATTGGGAGCAACTCAGTCCGGTCCTCGACGAGGCCGTGGCACGCCTCGGCGCCAAGGACCGCGACGCCGTTTTGCTTCGTTACTTTGAGCGGAAAGAACTCCGCGCCGTCGGCGACGCGCTGGGCACGAGCGAAGAGGCCGCGCGCAAGCGGGTCGGACGCGCTTTGGAAAGGCTAAGACGCTACCTCACAGGTCGCGGCGTGACGTTGTCAGCGGCGACACTGGCCACTGCCATGACTGGAAGCGCGGTGCAGTCGGCTCCGGCGGCGCTGGCGGGCACGATTTCGGCCGCCGTTTTCGCCGGCGCCGCCGCTGCGGCGGCCGGTTCAAGCTTCAACCTCCTGAATCTTATGAGCATGACCAAATTCAAAGCAGGGCTCCTCAGCGCCGCCGTCGTTGTCGGAGCCGGAACTCCAGTGGTGGTACAACAACGATCCCTCTCCCGGCTGCGCGCGGAGAACCAGGAACTTCGAGAGCAATGGCAGCGGCTTGAACCGTTCCGCGAGGGCAACCAGCAACTCGCGGTCCTCCAAGCTGACGCGGACGAGCTGGAACGGCTGCGCAAAGAGGTCGCTGAACTGCATCGACTCCGCGCGGAAGTGGCGCGGTTGCGGCGCGAGAAGGAAGAGGCCGCGCGGCTCCAGGCAGAAAACACGCGGTCGAATGAGCACACCAAGACGCATGCCGATCATCAACCGCAAACTGAGGCGGCCTTGAAGAACGCTTGTGAGACCAATTTGCGAATGCTCGAAGGAGCAAAAGATCAGTGGGCGCTTGAGAACAGGCGGGGGACGGGATCAGAGGTCAAGGGTGGGGAGATCTCCCCGTACTTGCAGGGTGGATTTGAAGGTATTCGATGTCCGTCAGGCGGCCAGTACACGATCGCTAGAATCGGCGAGCCATCGAGCTGCAGTATCCATGGGGCGCTCCACAGCTCGCTCACGCCCGAAGAACTGGCTGCTATCCAACAACAATTCAACGACCGACTTAAGGTGCTTCCCCTCATTCAATTCCAGGATGCGCCGCTGCATGAGGCCATCCACACCCTGGCGCGCCAAGCGAACCTCAACCTTGTGTTCGATCCCGAAGTCGGGCCGCGCTTGGACACCTTGGACAGTTCGTTGACGTTGACTATCCGATTGGAGAATCTCACCGCCGAAGCGGCGTTGGAGGCTATTCTGAGCACCAACAATCTCCGTCTCGTGAAAACGCCTGAGCCCTCGTGGAAGCGGAGCGAAGATATAGGTCGATGGCCCGGTGACGTCGTCGGCATTACAAGGAAATAATGCTCCTTGCTGACGCCGGTAAACTGTTGGGATCGTTTCAGCGATCTCAACGAGCCACTGCGGTTGTTGTTTGGATTCTCCAGCCAAAGCCACGGAGGGTTCAAAGCGAAGGAGAGCCGGGACTTTGATTGCGGGTTCGGGAAAGGCACCGCCCGAGCCGGGGCGTTCTCACCCTCAGTGGCTGGATGGCCGGTTAATAGCGAAATTTTTTTCGAGCCGATATTGGAAGCTCAGGCGTAGATTGCTGAAAGCCGGCGCCGATATTCTACCTCCTGTTCCGGCAGTCGCAGCCGCAGCTTTTCCCTGGGCACAGCTCCATGTTGGAACCGGCGTTTGGGGAAAATCGGCATATCAAAACCAGTAATGGCCTTGACGCCGCGGGAAACAATTTCGCCTTTCAGGGCGTAGAGTTTTTCGACCGACATGTCGGTGAGCGTTACGAACGGAATGCCTTCGGCCACTTCGATGACACTCGGACGTGTGTAAGGACTGAAGCCGTCGAAGCCAAACTGTTTTGCGGGCGCGTAGGTGCGCGTGTAGCTGCGGCTCAGGCCGCCGCTGTACGTGAGCGAGTGTTTGATGCGGCCCACGCCCCAGCCTTCCTGGTACAGCATCAGGTTGTTCACTACGCTGCGGATGGTCAGCTCCGGGTTTTCCGCGATGGGGTAGTCCTTCAGATTTTCGTCGCCGCCGTCGCCGTCGATGAGAAATTTCCAGTCGGGATAGCGCGCGCGTATGCCGCGGCAGAGCGTCAGGCCCATGGAAGCGCATTCGACATCGAGCGGTTTGTAGTCTTCGAGGACGCGAATGGTTTCCGCGACATCGATGGCGTCGAGGTTCGCTTCGATCGGTTCGAGGAACAGGCCGAGTCCAAGCCTGCCGAGGAATTCACGGGCCTGCTGGAAGTCCGGGCCGTCGCCGAAGTTCAGCGTGAACGCTTTGAGCCGGCTCGGACTCATGCCGAGTTTTTGCATGACGTGATAGGTGATGAGAAATACAGAACCGCTGTCGATGCCGCCGGAGAAGCAGACGCCGATGGGCGGTGCGCTACTTCCCTCCTTTGTTGGGATAATGGATTCAGAGGATTGTCTGGCCCTCACCCCGGCCCTCTCCCCCAGGAGAGGGAGAAATGTCCCCCGGCTTTTGGAATATCCGAGCACAGTGTCTGTCGGAAGTCCG
>QHPA01000501.1 GCA_003218935.1 Verrucomicrobiota bacterium | reverse complement strand
AATCAACCGCGGATACGGTCGTGATTCTGGTGGGTGACAGCGACATGATTTTCGATCCTGTCTGCGTGCAAGTGCAGAACATTTTTGGACAAAAAATTATCATCCCGCAGAATGGCAACTTGAACCTCGCCCAAAGCATGGTCGAGCAACTGGCGGGCGACAGCAACCTCATCGGCGTGCGCAGCCGCGCGACCTTGAACCGGCCGTTCACGGTGGTCAAGCGGATGGAGGAAAAGGCGCAGGAATCGTATCGCAGCAAAATCAAGGAACTGGAAGCGAGTCTGTCCGAGACGCAGCAGAAACTGAACGAATTGCAACGCAGCAAGGAAAAAGGGCAACGATTCATTCTTTCGCCGGAGCAGCAACAGGAACTGGCCAGATTCCGACAGAAGGAAGCCGAAGCGAAGAAGGAGCTCAAACAAGTGCGCAAGAATTTGCGGCGCGATGTTGATTCGATGGAAAATCGGTTGAGGTGGATCAACATCGCCGCCATGCCGGTCGTCGTGAGTCTGACGGGCATCACGCTGGCGGTTTACAAGCGCAAGAGAACAGCGGCAAAATGAATCGAAAACAACTCGGCATTCTGATTGTCCTGGGAGCGGTCATTGGCGCGTTGGGCCTCTACGTCTCCCGGCGCAACGCGGCTTCCTACCAATCGTCCGGCGAAGGGCGCGCTGGAAAGAAACTCCTGCCGGACTTTCCGATCAACGATGTCGCCCGCATTGGCATCAAGCAGGGCACCAACGAACTGAATCTCGTCAGGCAGGACGATAACTGGACGGTCCGCGAGCGTTACGGTTATCCGGCGAATTTTCAGGAGATCGGGGACCTGTTGCGGAAGATTTGGGACCTGAAAGTCGTGCAAACGGAGCAGGTCGGGCCCTCGCAGTTTGCAAAGCTGGAATTGACCGAGCCGAACAACGGCACAAATTCCGGCACGCTCGTCGAGTTCAAAGACAAGTCGGACAAGACGATCAAGGCCGTGCTGCTCGGCAAGAAGCACATGCGAAAGTCCGAGAACGCGTCGCCGCTCGGCGGCTCGGACGGCTGGCCGGACGGACGTTACCTCCTGGTCATGAACGGACCGAAGGACGTTGCCGTGGTCTCGGACGCGCTCTCGGAAGTTGACACCAAACCGGACCGCTGGCTGAACAAGGATTTCTTCAAGGTCGAAAAGTTGAAGGCAATTACCGTGACCCACACCAACGCCACGAACTCCTGGAAACTGACGCGAGAGACGGAGAACGGGCCGCTATCGTTGGCCGATGCGAAACCCGGCGAACAACTGGACATCGGCAAAAGTTCGCCGGCCGGCAACGCGCTTTCGTTTCCGAGTTTTACGGACGTCGCTTCGCCGGACGCCAGGCCGGAAGTAACGGGCATGGACAAGCCGATCGTCGCAAAGATCGAGACGTTTGATGGTTTCGCTTACGCGGTCAGCATCGGCACGAAGACCAACGAGGACAATTACTACATCCGCACAAGCCTTTCCGCCGATTTCCCGAAGGAACGCGCGGCTGGCAAGGATGAAAAACCCGAAGATAAGGAGAAACTCGACAAGGAATTCAAGGACAAGACAGACAAGCTCGAGGACAAATTGAAACAGGAAAAGGCGTTCGAGAAATGGACTTATCTGGTTTCCAAATGGACGGTTGACCCGCTGCTGAAAGAGCGGAAGGACCTGCTCGCGGAAAAGAAAGAGGAGCCGAAGAAGGACGAGAAACCGGCCGCGACGAATGTCACCACGCAACCGAAGATAGTGCCGCCACTGCCCCGGAACAACGAGCCGAAGAAGGAAGACAAACCCGCCGATAAGAAGCCGGAAAGCGACCCATAAAGCGCCGCCGACGGGTTGCTCTCTCCATGAACCGCCTATCGGAGCGCGGACAGCCATGTCCGCGTGAATCAACTCCAAGGAACTTGCGGACAAGCTGTCCGCGCTCCTGTCCGTCGCTGGTTCATGGTCCCAATGCATGCGGAAAAACGAAAGGAGGCTTTCCATGAACCGCCCCTCTCCCGGCCTTCGGCCACCCTCTCCCCGCTTTGCGGGGAGAGGGCAGGGAGAGGGGCGCCAATCTGGTTCATGGTCCCAATGCGCGGACAAGGACCGTGGAGGCTACCCATGAACCGGGTGAGGCGAGACTCCGTCGAGCCCTGATCTCCAATGGATACAAATTAGGGCTCGACGGAGTCTCGCCCCACCGTTCATGGCACCAACTCACGTCCAAATTTTGGAGGTGTTCGCTTCCCATGAACCTGACTTTGGTAGGGACATCGCGCCGCGATGTCCCCGACCGCGAAGCCGCGGGCGGCATCGTTGCGCCGCTCAATGCGGCGCGGACGGC
>QHPA01000189.1:16952-24283 GCA_003218935.1 Verrucomicrobiota bacterium | reverse complement strand
CGCCGTGGTGTCCAAGCTCGCAGCCGTCAATGTCGAATGGAGTCGCGCCCAATTCGCGGGCCTTCGCCCCGACCTGATTTGCGGGGACGAAGATGAACTCGGCCTGCGGGTCAACGAAGTTCTTGATGAGCCACGGGCATGCAACCCGGTCCACTTTCACTTTCTCGCGGGTAATCCACTTCATGAGACACGACCTTAACCACATGTCTCGCGACTGTCGGCTTAACTTTTGTTCAGAATTGGGCGCTCGCCCGGACGGAAGAAAATGGGGATAATCGTCGGAAGTGGCGAAGATTCTAGTCATCGAAGATGAACCGAAAACAGCCAACGCCATCCGCAGCGGCCTGCGTGGCGAAGGCTACGATGCCACCGTGGCCAAGACTGGTGAAGACGGCTTTTTTCAACTCAACGCTGAGCCATTCGACCTTGTGGTTCTCGACTGGATGCTGCCGGGCCGCGACGGGATTGAGATTCTAAAAACGCTCCGCGCTCGCGGAGCGAAGACGCCCGTGTTGCTGCTCACCGCCCGTGACGCTATCGAGGACCGCGTGCTCGGACTTGACAGCGGCGCGGATGATTACCTGGTGAAGCCATTTGCTTTCGCCGAACTGCTCGCTCGGGTTCGTGCGTTGTTGCGTCGCGCGGGTGACACCGACATTCTCCGAAAGCAAATCAGCGACCTGGTCCTCGATCTCGAAAACCGTCGCGTGAGGCGTGGCTCTCAGGAAATCTCTGTAACTCCGCGCGAGTTCGACCTGCTCGCTTACTTTGTGCGCCACCACGGACAAACTGTGACACGCCAGATGCTCGCCAAAGACGTTTGGCGCGAGCCGCACCGCGCGACGCCGCTCGACAACGTGATTGATGTTCACATCGCCCATCTGCGCCGCAAGGTTGATGAAGGTCAACGCGCGAAGCTTATTCACACCGTGCGCGGCGTCGGCTTCGTGCTCAAGGAGGAAGGGCCATGAGCAGTTGGTGGAAGCGCCGGTCGCTGAAGCTCCGGCTCACGCTTTGGTATGCGGCGGCGACGGCTGTCGTGGTGGCTGTTTTCGCGTGGGTTGTTTACGAAATCGTCGAGCATAGGCTGGGCGCGGAACTGGATCGCCAGCTCCGAATCGATTTCGATGTCATTGAAGCGCAACTCGACAAAGACGCCACCGGCCAGATTCGATGGTTGGTGCGCGGCGCACACGGCGACGAAGGCTACGCCCGGCTCTCTGCGTGGTTCGAGGTTTGGTCTGAGGGCAAGCAACTACTCTTTCGCCACTGGCCCGTGCGCGAAGCAGAGATCAAAAACCCGCTGCCCGCGCCTGTCGAGTCTATACTGCGGTTCTATACTGTCGAGTTGGAGCACGACCTTCACGTGCGCATCATGGAGCGTCCTGCCCGTGTGCACGAATTAGGCGTTATCGTGCGGGTGTTCCGCGATGAAACCGACACACGCCGCGCGCTGGCGCAGATTGTTGAAGTCTTTGTGCTCGCCGCTCCTCTGGCCGTTTTTCTGGCGTCGTTTGGCGGATATTTCGTCGCGCGACGTTCGCTCGCGCCCGTGGCTGCGATGGCCGAGCAAGCGAAACAGATTACTTCCGAGTCTTTGGCAGAAAGGCTGCCCAATGCGAATCCGCACGATGAGCTCGGGCAACTCGCAGCGGTGTTCAATCAAACCCTGCAGCGACTCGAAAACTCGTTTACCGAACTTAAGCGATTTACGGCCGACGCTTCTCATGAACTCCGCACTCCCTTAACCGCGCTCCGTACCGTAGGGGAGGTCGCCCTGCGCCAAGGCGACAACCCCACGGCGCTCCGCGAAACCATCGGCAGTATGCTGGAGGAAGCTCAGCGACTCAACGACCTCATCGAATCGCTGCTGACGCTGGCGCGGATGGAGAGTGGCAAGGTTTCCATTAGACTTGAGCCGGTGAAGCTCGCCGAGCTCGCGAAGGAAGTGCGCGAGAACTTGAATGTGCTCGCGGCGGAGAAGCAGCAAACTATCGAACTATCAGGCGACGATGCCCTGACCGGCACTACCGACCGGCTCTTGTTACGACAGGCATTGATGAACATCGTCCATAACGCCGTGCGCTACGCCCCTCCGCACACGCGGATCTCTATTCGCGCCACCCGGCGCGATGGAGACGTGTGTATTGAAATTGCCGACCAAGGGCCGGGCGTCGCCTCCGAACATCACCTGAAACTTTTCGAGCGATTCTATCGCGTGGACAAATCCCGCTCCCGCGCCGAAGGCGGTCACGGCCTTGGCCTGGCCATCGCCAAGCGCTCCGTCGAACAGCAGAACGGACGGATCGAAATGGAGAGCGAGCTTGGGAAGGGCAGCGTTTTCCGTATCGTGCTGCCATCAGTGTAGAAGCATGAAGATGAGTGCTTGAACGATTTCCGTGGAACGCGCACTATCATTGCTGATGATGTTTCGTGGACCGGGACTGACGAGCAAGCAGTCTCGCGCCGCCATAGTTTTGGTCGCGCGGGTACTGATGGCTCTGTTGTTCACGTTTTACGTCAATTACCTCACGTTCCACCTTTTCACCGAGCGGCATTTGGACGACGCCTTATCGTCAGATCAATTAGTTGCTGCTCAGCTCGACGACCAGGACGAGGTCGACCACGATGGCCGCGACGGACATCACAAGCCGCATCCGTCGTCAGACCATTCCATTCAGATTCTTCCGAAGTCCGCGTCTATCGCATTACTCATCGCTTTTACCTCTGCGGTTACCACCAGCGTCTTTGAGGCGCCAAAGTCGCGCGTCTCGGTTGCATGTGTTGAACGCATCTGGCCGCCAGGAGTGTCGCCGCCCGGCCCGTCGCAGCCGCGCGCTCCGCCCCTCGCCTAATTCTTCCTCGACGCAACGCGCTGATTCATTCGGCGTGTGACGCCTTCATCTGCCTGAACCCCTCACAGGCGGAGACCATTTTCCCGGGCGTGTTCCCTTTGGGGCGATAATCCGTTTTGCGTTTATGAATTCAACCATTGTTCAACTGTCCTGCCGCTGCTGGCTGGTCGGCGCCGCGGTGACCGGAATCAGCGG
Organism: Verrucomicrobiota bacterium; assembly: GCA_003218935.1. Taxonomy (GTDB): domain Bacteria; phylum Verrucomicrobiota; class Verrucomicrobiia; order Limisphaerales; family AV2; genus AV2. The sequence goes on along the minus strand of QHPA01000189.1, from coordinate 21,233 downwards.
CGCACTTCAATTATCCAACGCAGCGGAGGCTCCGCTTGCAAACACCAATGCGCCATCCATCGCACTCGATGCGCTGGTTGCAGATGTGTTGGAGCACAATCCCGAACTGAATTTCTATCGTGCCGAAATCGCCGCAGTCAAAGGCGAGCGTCGTACCGCTGCGGTATGGCCCAATCCTGAAGTCGCCACGACCATCGGACAAAAGCAGGTGCGGAGCGGTGGACTGTCGGATGAAGGAATGGCGTGGTCGGTGAGTGTCCAGCAGACGTTTGAGTGGCCGGGGCGCATCCCGCTCCGGAAGGCGATTGCCAACCACCAGATGCAACTGGCAGAACTCGGCTTTGCGCAGTTCAAGGCGTCACTGGCAGCTCGAGCGCGGACTCTCGCCTACAACGTCTTTGCTGCGCAGGAGAAATCCGCAGCAGCGAAACAAGTCGCCGACCGATTCCAGCAATTGCGCGAGGTCCTGGTTCAACGTGATCCGGCAGGGCTTACGCCCCAGTTGGAAACGCGCATCATTGAAGCGACTGAGTTGACGCTCGCGCGCAAGGCCACGGAGGCCGCGCTTGAAGCGCAATCGGCGCTACTCGAATTGAACCAACTGCGCGGACAGCCGTGGACGAACGCGACGAAAGTTGAGCCTGTCAAACTGACGTTTGGCAAAGCGCCGGGACAGGATGATCTGCTCGCCGCAGCGCAGACGAACAACTTTGAGTTGCAGATGCGGCGCATTGAATTGGAGCAGCAGGGGTTCAGAGTCTCGCTCGCTCGCAAGGACGGTTATCCATCGCTGACACTTGGGCCGTATTACTCGAATGAACGGGCTGGCGACCGTGAACAACAAGTCGGCGTTGGCATTTCGATGCTGCTGCCTTTATGGAATCGCAACAAGGGGAATATCGAAACAGCAGAAGCCCGGCGGAAGCAGGCTGAGACTTCGCTTTTCGTCACGCAACGCGATCTTGATCGGCGCATCCTTGAAAAACTTTTGGCGTATCAAACGAAGCTGACTGAAATTGGCAAGTGGCGACCCGAAACCGTGGATGAGTTTCGCAAAGCAGCGGAGTTGGCCGACCGTCATTACCGGCTCGGCGCAGTGCCGATTGCCACTTACGTCGAGTTGCAGAAGCAATACCTCGAAGCGGTCGAGGCATTGCTCGACACGCGGCGTGAGGCGCTGGAAGCCGGACAGGAATTACAGCGGTTGACCGGGTTAGACTTCGACGCGGTTCAAACAAAGACGCCATGATTAACCGCATCCTCGAATTCTCCTTGCGCCAGCGCGCGATTGTTTTGTTCGCAGCCGTGGCGCTGCTGGCGGGCGGTTTGTGGTCGGCGCTGAACTTGCCGATTGACGCCGTGCCGGACATCACCGGCGTTCAGGTGCAAATCAACACCGAAGTGCCCGCGCTGGCCGCCGAGGAATCGGAAAAACTCGTCACGCGGCCGATCGAAATCGAAATGGCCGGCCTGCCCGGAATGCAGGAAATGCGTTCTCTGACGAAGTTCGGCCTCTCGCAAGTCACTTTGGATTTCAGCGACGGCACGGACATCTTTCGAGCGCGTCAACTTGTCGCGGAGAGATTGCAAGGCGTGCTGGAAAGCTTGCCGCCGGGCGCGAAGGCGAAACTCGCGCCCATCAGCACCGGCCTGGGCGAGATTTTTTATTACAACGTCCAGTATCGCGCGGATGCAACCAACAAGCCGGCGACCGAGTTGGAACAACTCATCGCACTGAGCGAAATTCAGGAGTACATCATCAAGCCGCTGCTGCGCACCGTTCCCGGCATCGCGGAAATCAACGAGAGCGGCGGCTACGAAAAGCAATTCGTGCTTCAACCGAAACCCGACGCGCTGGCCGACGTGAACATGACGTTCAGCGAACTGGCTGACCTCGTCGTGCAAAACGTTCAGAACGCGGGCGGCGGTGTCGTCAGCCGTGGCACGGAACAACTCACAATTCGCGCCGTCAGCCGCGTCAGCAACACGGAGGAAATTGAGAACCTGCCGCTCAAATTCGGTGCGGGGGTGAAGCCACTTCTCGTCAAGGACGTGGCCGAGGTGAAACTCGGCACGAAATTTCGCACCGGCGCAGCGACGCTCAATGGACATGAAACCGTCATCGGCACGACGATGATGCTGGCGGGCGAGAACAGCCGCACTGTCGCCGAGCGCGTCAAAGCGCGGTTCAACGAAATTCAAAACAAGCTGCCCGACGGCGTGGAACTTCAAGTGCAGTATGACCGCTCGCAATTGATTGACCGCACCATTCGCACGCTCATGGGCATGGAGCGGCTCGGCATTTCGGGAAATCTAATGAGTCTGGGCGCGATCGATTTCGGGCTCATCGTCGATGGCGCGGTTGTGATTGTAGAAAACATCGTCCGCCAGCTCGCCGAGAAACAACATCATTTCGGACGCAAGCTTACGACTGCGGAGCATGCGCACGTCGTTCTCGCCGCCAGCAAACAAGTCGGCAATCCGATGTTCTTTGGCGTGGTCATCATCACGGCGGTGTATATCCCGATACTCGCGCTCACGGGCATCGAGGGAAAAATGTTTCATCCGATGGCGCTGACGGTGATGCTGGCCTTGACCGGCGCGCTGCTGCTGACGCTGACACTCATGCCAGTGCTCTGCTCGTTCCTGCTGCGCGGCAAAGTTCACGAAGGCGACAACCGCGTCATGAAAGTCGTCAAGCGATTCTATGAACCGTCGCTGGACATCGCGCTTCGCCGTCGCTGGCTTGTGACTGGCTGCGCGCTGGCGTTGTTCGCCGTTACAGTGTGGGTGTCTCTCTACCGTGGGTGGGAATTTGTTCCAAAGCTCGACGAAGGCTCGATTACGTCAATGCTCTACAAGCCCGTCGGCATGAGCCTGCAAGAAGCGCTGCGCACCGACATGGAAATTGAAAAAAGGCTTCTGGCCGAGTTTCCCGAAGTCACGCGCGTGTTCACCCGCATCGGCACAAGCGACATCGCCACCGACCCGATGCCGCCGAACGAAAGCGACGTTTACATCTTCTACAAACCCATTAACGAATGGCCCAAGACGGCGGGCCGTCCGCGCACCAAGGCCGAACTGAACGAGCAGATCGGGGCGATGCTCAAGAAAATGAATCCCGACTACAACGTTCTCTCCGCCCAGCCGATTGAAATGCGTTTCAATGAAATGCTCGAAGGCACGAAAGCCGAACTCGCGGTGAAAATTTTCGGCAACGACTATGACGTGTTGGAAAAGCTCGCCGAACAGGTGAAAGGCATTTTGGAAAAGACGCCCGGCGCGGCGCAGGTCGAATACGAAACCGAAGGTCGCACGCCGCAGTTGGAGATGAACGTCAGGCGCGATGTGCTCCAACGCTACGCCTTGCAGGCTGGCGAAGTGAACAAAGCCGTCAATGCCGCGCTCGCTGGACAGGAAGCCGGACAGATTGTCGAAGGCAACAAGCGGTACGACATCGTGGTGCGGATGCCGGAACAACTCCGCGGCGACGACGAGCAAATGAAGAAGCTGCCGTTGCGCGTCGGTGAACACGGGCTTTTGCCGCTGGGCAAGGCCGTGGAATTTCAAACGGTCAAAACCGTGGAGCCAATCCTGCGCGACGAAGGCCAGCGCCGCGCGGCGTTGATGGTGAATCTCAAGACGCGCAACATTGAAGGATACGTCCGCGAGGCCGAGCGGCGAATCAAAGAACAACTGAAGCTGCCGGAGAATTATCTCGTTGAGTTCGGCGGGCAGTTTGAAAACCTGCAGAAGGCGCGCATGCGCCTCATGGTCGTCGTGCCCGCGACCCTGGCGCTGATTTTGGTGCTCGTGTTCGTGTCATTCAGCAGGGTGCGGCAGACATTGATTATCTGCACGGGCGTCCCGCTGGCCGCGACCGGCGGCGTGCTCGCGCTGTGGATTTGCGGAATGCCGTTCAGCATCTCCGCTGCGGTCGGTTTCATCGCGTTGAGCGGCGTGGCCGTGCTCGATGGACTCGTGATGCTAACCTACTTCAACCAACTCCGCGAAGAAGGCAGGAGCGTGCACGATGCCGTGGTGGAAGGTTCCTTGACGCGCTTGCGTCCCGTTCTGATGACCGCGCTGGTGGCCAGCTTCGGCTTCGTGCCGATGGCACTGGCGACCGGCGCTGGTGCTGAAGTGCAGAAGCCGCTCGCAATCGTTGTGATCGGCGGTTTGCTCAGTTCGACGTTTCTGAAACTGATATTACTGCCGGTGCTTTATGATTGGTTCGAGCGAAAATCTCCGTCAGAAAAGGCTGAAATTGCGTGAACTCCT
>QHPA01000189.1:0-16939 GCA_003218935.1 Verrucomicrobiota bacterium | reverse complement strand
GCCGGGGCACAGCAAGACGATGATGGCGGCGTTCATTGTCGCCATGCGGTGCACCGTAGCGCAGGCGGTGTTGCTCGGCGTCTCGGCCACCATCTCGCATACGGCGCTGATTTGGATTCTTGCTTTTGTCGGCCTCCATTACTCCGGCAAGTTCGCCGCCGAAGATGTCGAGCCGTATCTGCAAGTCGCCACCGGCGTCGTGGTCATCGCTTTGGCCGTGTGGATGGTCTGGCGCATTCGGCGGACGCAAAAGCCCACGACGCATGGACCGCACGGCGGACCGGTGCTCAAGACCGGGGACGGTTTGGTGGAAGTGAGCGTGTTCGAGACGGGTGTGCCACCGCGATTCCGCCTTTATTTTTTTGATGAAGCGAGGCTGGCCATCGCGCCGCCATCCGACATTGAGGTGACGTGCCAGACCATTCGTCCCGAGGAAGCTGGCGAAGGCGCCGGGCAAATCTTCCATTTCAAATCGCATGTCGCCTATCTCGAAGCGACGGAGGAATTGCCCGAACCGCACGAGTTCGAATTGAAGCTCACGCTGCGCAGAGCGGGGGTTGCGAACACGCTCACAACAAGATTCGTTGAAGATCACGACCATCATCACGGCCACGGCCATGCGCATGAACACCAACACGAACAGGGCCACAGCCACGACCTGCACGACCAGGACGAGCATGAGCGCGCGCACGCGCGCAATTGGCAGCAACGTTTTGCCAATCGGGAGGTGACGACCGGGCAGATCATCGTCTTTGGCTTGACGGGTGGACTCATTCCGTGTCCGTCCGCATTTGCGGTGCTTTTGGTGTGTTTGCAGCTAAAGCAATTCGCACTCGGTTTCGCACTCGTGCTCGCGTTCAGTATCGGCCTTGCGCTCACGCTGGTCACGGTCGGTTCGCTGGCCGCGCTCTCAATGAAACACGCCACGAAGCGTTTTGCGGGTTTGCACAAGCTCGCGGCGAAAATGCCTTACGCCAGCGCTGCGTTGATGACGCTCATCGGTCTCTTTGTGACGGCGCAGGGTCTGCGCGCCATTCTGCATTGAGCGAAGAGATGGCTTCGGCTATAAAAACATGAAAGGAAATTGAGCCGCGTCAGGGAATCGTAAATCGAAACGCCCTTTTCGAATGAAAAAACAAGCCAACCACACGATTCTCGCCATCGACTCCGGCCTATCGCTGGAGACAATCCGGCAAGTCGGAGGAAGTAAAGGATGATCTCGCCGAAATCGGCGTGGAAGGGATGACTGTCACCGAAGTCATTCGCGCGACATTTTCCGGCAAGGCAAAGCTGCTCGGTCACATCGCCGAGACCGGGAGCATCAGGGAGGCGGCATCGCGTATCGGCATGTCCTACATGCGCGCGTGGACGCTAGTGCAAACCATGAATGCTTGCTTCCGCGAGCCGCTGGTTGTGGCCGCCCGCGGCGGCAAAGAGCGCGGCGGCGCCGGAGTGACGCCGAGCGGCCGCAAAGCGTTGGAGCTTTACCGACGCATGGAGAAGCAGAGTAGTACCGCTGTCGGAGGCACGTGGACCCAGCTTCGAGCGTTGCTCAAGGCCTGACGAAGCCGGCTCGTTATATTTGACAAAATATAACGGCTTTGGTGGATTCTACCCGGCAATGCAACTCCAGCCTCCGCCATGCGCGCTCCGCCGCGCTTTCACGCTTATCGAACTATTGGTGGTCATTGTCATTATCGCCATTCTCGCCTCGCTGCTTCTGCCCGCTCTCGCCCGTGCCAAAGGAGAGGCACGCCAGACAAAATGCCTTAGCAATCTCAAGCAAATTGGCATCGCCTGCATTCTTTATCGTGGCGATCATGACGATGTGAACGTTCCACAACGTCTGTGCCCAGACACACCGAGCGACCCTTACGGCCTGAGCGCCGGCGTCCCCAGTGGCAACGGTCCCAACAATCCGCCGCCGACCGGCCCGAATGAAATCTGGTGGGCACCCTACGACCCGTCCCAGGTGCCTGACGGCGTCCCCGGTACGGGATTCAAGCTCGGGCTGCTCTCGCCTTACTTCGGGACAACGAACATCTTTAAGTGCCCGGAGGAACCGAAGTGGCAGTGCAGCTACGGCATGAATTACAGCACCGGCAGCCCCACTGGCCAGCGAGACAGCTTCGTGAACCAAGCCAGCGAACGGATCATCGTATGGGACCACCGTCGCAGTCCTGGCTGTTCCGACAGTCGCGTCAGCGCGCCGCCGCGTCCGCCGTGGGTGCCGTTCAACGCCGAGAGCCATTACCCGCCGCGTCACGGCGGGCGCATGAATGGACTTTTCCACGACGGCCATGTCCAAGCACTCCGTCCTGCCAATCTGCGCGTGCGCAATTTTCGCGAACCCGGCTCCGACCCGCCGGTGGCGGGCTTCCCTGGCGAATGAGAACTGCTCGGTCTGCATCTGCTGCGGCCTGAGGGAAGAACTCGCTCATCGGATGGGACATGTTTTCATTTTGATCAGTCCGAGGGTTTTGGATTCAGAGTGATTCGCGTGCTCCCGGTGCAGGGAGAGTACACTTAAATCCCCTCCTGAACGAATCCTTAACAAATATTAAGTAACACAGCAGGTGGTCCTTCCCTAAGTTTCTGGCATCTGAAGCGTGAAATGACTTCGTCACCGCGCCTGCGGTTGGCGGGTTCAGAACGCCGAATAATTCAACGATGATTTGCCAATGAACCTTGTTCAATCCGCAATGCGCCGCCCCCTCACAATCATGGTGGCGGTGATCGCTGTGGCGCTTGGCTCGGTCCTGGCATTGCGCCAGATGCCGCGTGACATTTTTCCGACGCTGGGTATTCCGACCATTTACGTCGCGCAACCGTTCGGCGGGATGGACCCGGCGCAGATGGAAGGTTATCTCACCTATTACTACGAGTATCACTTTCTCTACATCACCGGCATCGAGCACGTGGAATCGAAGTCGATTCAGGGTGCTTCCATCATCAAACTGCAGTTCTATCCCGGCACCGACATGTCCCAGGCGATGTCGGAAACGGTCGCCTACGTGAATCGCGCCCGCGCTTTCATGCCGCCGGGCACAGTGCCGCCGTTCATCATGCGGTTCGACGCGGGCAGCGTGCCGGTGGGCAATCTGGTTTTTTCCAGTGAGACCCGCTCAGTCGGCGAGATGCAGGATGCGGCGCTGAATCTCGTGCGCCCTCTGTTTGCCACGCTTCCGGGCGTTTCGGCGCCGCCGCCGTTTGGTGGGAGCGCCCGCAGCATTGTGATTAACGTCAAACCCGACCGCCTTCGTTCCTACAACATGTCGCCCGACGAAATCGTCGCGGCCATCACCGCGGCGAACATCATCAGTCCTTCTGGAAACATGCCCATCAAAAGGAAGTATCCGATGGTGCCGCTCAATTCGGTGGTGAGGAACATCAAGGACCTGGAAAGCGTACCGATTCGCACGGGCACGTATCCCGCTGTCTTCCTGCGCGACATCGGCGAGGTGAGGGACGCCTCCGACATCATTACCAGCTATGCGCTGGTGAACGGTCGGCGCACCGTTTACATCCCCGTCACCAAACGATCAGACGCCTCCACGCTTACGGTGGTCAATCTGGTGAAGAAAAACATCCCCAGGTTCCAAAGCGTGGTGCCGGCTGATGTGAAGGTCAGCTATGAATTTGACCAGTCGCCCTACGTGACCGGAGCCATTGCGGGACTGACTTTGGAAGGCGCTTTGGGCGCTCTGCTAACCGGCTTGATGGTGCTCTTGTTTTTGCGTGATTGGCGCAGTGCCTTGATTGTCGTCGTCAATATTCCTCTATCCCTGATGGGCGCGGTGTTGGCGCTGTGGATTACGAAGCAGACCATCAACATCATGACGCTCGGCGGGTTGGCATTGGCCATAGGCATCCTCGTCGATATGTCCACAGTCGTGATTGAGAACATCCACACGCATTTGGGACGCCGCAAAGCGGTCGGCCGTGCCGTGGTGGATTCCGGCCGGGAAGTCGCCTTGCCGCTCCTCATCGCGATGCTGTGCGTTCTTGCGGTATTTGTGCCCTCGTTCTTCATGGTCGGTGCAGCCAAGGCGATGTTCTTGCCGCTGTCACTCTCCGTTGGGTTCTCGATGGTCGCCTCTTATCTTTTGTCGAGCACGCTGGTGCCCATTTTGTCGGTTTGGGTTCTGCGCGGCCATGAGAAGGCTGCCGCGGGCCAACCGATAGTCGCAGGTCAATTTGCCAGATTCCAGAAACGCTATGCCGCCCTCGCACAAAGAGTGGTGCGTGTGCGCTGGCTGGTGGTGGGGGCGTATCTTGCGCTGGCAGCGATATTGATTGTTTTCATTGGGCGGCGGCTTGGCACCGAGATTTTCCCCAGGGTGGACGCGGGTCAGCTTCAAGTCCGCCTGCGCGCGCCCACCGGCACTCACGTCGATGGCACGGAGGCCATCGCGTTACAAGCGTTGGACATCATCAAGAACGAAGTCGGCACAAATAATGTCGAAATCACCCTCGGCTTCATCGGCGTTCACCCTTCGAGTTATCCCATCAATTTGATTTACCTTTGGAACGGCGGCTCGGAGGAAGGAGTGGTTCAGGTCCAACTGAAGCCCGGCACGCCGATTCGCATCGAAGAACTCAAGGAGCGGCTGCGTAAAAAGTTCGCTGCGGAGTTGCCGGAAGTGAGCTTCTCGTTCGAGCCGAGTGACATCGTGAGCCGCGTGATGAGCCTCGGCGCACCCACGCCGATTGAGGTGGCGGTCAGCGGCCCGAATCTGGCGGCTAATCGCGAGTTCGCAGAGAAAGTGAAGGACAAACTCCAAAACATTCCAACATTGCGTGACGTGCAGTTCGGCCAGGCACTGGATTATCCGACCGTGGAAGTGGCGGTAAATCGCGAACGCGCCGGCATCATGGGGGTAAAGATGGCCGAAGTTTCGCGGTCGCTTGTCGCCGCCACGTCATCGAGCCGTTTTGTAGTCCCGAACTTTTGGGCCGATCCGAACAGTGGTGTGGCTTACCAAATCCAAGTGCAAATCCCACAGAACTACATGGACTCGGTTGAAGAAGCCGAAAACATTCCGGTTACTTATCGAAATGGCCAGGCCGTCTTGCTCCGCAACATCGCAAGCGTCACCGAGGGCACCACCGTCGGCCAATACGAACGCTACAACATGCAGCGGATGATAACGGTGACGGCCAACCTCGGTGGCGCGGACCTGGGAAGTGTTGCGCAGCAAGTGATGAAGGCGATCAAGGAACTCGGCAATCCGCCGCCAAGGGTCAGCGTCGCTATGCGCGGACAAGTCGTGCCGATGCAACAAATGTTGGATGGCCTGCGAACTGGCCTCTTGCTCGCCGTGGTTGTGATATTCCTGCTGCTGGCGGCCAATTTCCAATCGGTCAAGTTGTCAGTCATCGTCGTCTCCACCGTTCCTGCTGTGATTGCAGGCGTTGCGCTCACGCTCTGGTTGACCGGAACGACGCTGAACATTCAATCGTTCATGGGCGCAATCATGGCCATCGGCGTGGCTGTGGCGAATGCGATTCTCCTGGTTACTTTCGCCGAACGAAGTCGGCTGGGCGGAAGCGCGGCGGACGCGGCGGCGGTCGATGGAGCGCAAAGCCGCCTGCGCCCTATTCTGATGACGAGCCTGGCCATGATTGCCGGCATGATGCCGATGGCCTTGGGCCTGGGCGAAGGGGGGCAGCAGACGGCACCACTTGGACGAGCTGTCGTAGGCGGACTTGCCGTGGCCACGTTGGCGACATTGCTCGTGTTGCCGTCGGTATTCGCCATCGTGCAAGCGCGAGCGCACCGGCGTTCGGCTTCGGTGGACCCCGATGATCCCAGTTCCAGCGGTTTTGTCAGCCCAACTCCTCAACCGAAAACTGAATCGTAGGAAGGAGAGATCATGAAACACACGAATTACCTCCTTCCCATCTGTTGCGTTGTCTTGGGATCAAGCTGTGCCTTCAACCGTGACGTTGTCCTTCAAACCGCCGTTGGCCCGCCACCGTTTAAGCAGGCGAGCCACGTACCGGAAGGAGAGTTGGTGGTTTATTCCGCATTCGACCCCGGGATGACCTCAGATCCAGACGCAAGCACGCATCATTCGGACTACAGGATCTATTCCGCCGATGGAAAGCAGTTGCAGTACGTCCATAATTGGGTTGGCACTTTCATTGAGGACCCGGCGGTCGTGAGTCTTGCTCCGGGGCGCTACAACGTCGAGGCTAGAGCTGCTGCATCCGGGGCCGTGACGGTGCCCGTCATGATCGAAGCAGGCAAAACCACCTCCGTTCATCTGGATCGTAGTAAACTGGCTGATGGAAGACAACCCTCGGAGTCAGAACTTGTGCGCCTGCCCGATGGTTGGATTGTCGGCTGGCGGGCAAAGGGAGATGGGGAACCAAAATAGCGGCTCCTTGAGAATCAGTTGAAATCAATACGCATGAATAATAATCCAGCGGGCTTGGCCCTCCTCATCATAGGATCGGTCGGACAGGGAATTTTTTCTGGCTGCAAGCCCTCGACTGCCGAACCAACGAAAGAAGCAACTCCACCCGTCGCCGTGCAAGTCGTCCAGCCGAAGCGCGGCTCCATCACACGGAACGTCACGTTGCCGGGTGAAATCAAACCATACCAGCAGGCAACGCTTTATGCCAAAGTCGCGGGCTATTTAAAAACAATCACCGTGGACAAAGGCGACCAAGTCAAAGAAGGCGGCTTGATTGCGGACATCGAAGTTCCCGAAATGCTCGCCGACCTGGCCAGATACAAAGCTGAAGTTGAAGTCGCAGAACTCGACTACAAACGGCTGAGCGAGTCACAAAAGAAGTTGCCGGATTTGGTCGTGCCGCAAACCGTGGACAATGCCAGGGGCAAACTGGACGTCGCCAAGGCGAGCCTGGAGCGGACGGAAACCTTGCTCGGCTTCGCCAGAATCACTGCACCCTTTTCAGGTGTCATCACGAAGCGCATGGTTGATCCTGGCGCGTTCATTCCGGCAGCGACTTCCGGCAGCGCCGCGCAAAATGCGGCTATCGTGACTCTGACAGACTTCAATCGGGTTCGCGTCCAGGTCGCCGTCCCCGAACTGGAAACATCGCTCGTCGCGACCGATCAGCCCGTCAAGATGACGGTCGATGCGCTCCCCGCTCGAAGTTTCGAGGGCAAAATCACTCGGTTCTCCTACACATTGGATGAGGCGACCAAGACAATGTTGGCCGAAGTGGAACTGCCGAATCCCAAACTGGAACTTCGACCCGGTATGTATGCCATCGTGAAAATCGGCATTGAGCGAAAAGACGACGCCCTGCTGGTTCCGGCCGATGCATTAGTCGTGGAGAGAGCGGGCGCGTTTGTTTTCACAATCAATGATAACAAAGCGAAGAAGACTCGCGTGCAAACCGGCTTTAACGACGGCACCAACGTCGAGATTGTCAGTGGTGTGAAAGCAGAACAGCCGGTCATACTTGTCGGCAAGCGCGTGCTCAGCGACGGTCAAGCTGTCAAGCCATTGGAGGGCAAATGAGTTGCCGGCTGCTGAATCTTCGCGTGTTTTTGTCGCCCGTTGTCAGGGTGTGCGCTTTCGTCTTCCTGATTCAACTGCCGGTACCTTCACAAGGGCAAGTCCCGGTTTCGGCCACTAGCATTCCCGCGAACAATGTTTATCCCATTGACTTGCCCACCGCCTTGCGGCTCGCGAACGCGCAGAATCTCGACATTCAGATAGCGCGCGAAAGACTCAAGGAAGCCAAAGCCAATCACGAAAGCGCCGTCGAACTATTCTTTCCCTGGGTTGCACCCGGAGCGGTTTACCGGCGCCACGAGAATCGAATTCAAGATGTCGTTGGCAACATCATCGACGCTGACAAGCAATCCTACACTGTCGGCGGAGCACTCACGGCGCAAATGGACCTTGGTGACGCGGTTTACAAATCGCTCGCCGCGAAAAAACTGGTCAACGCGGCCGACCACGCTTTGGAATCACAACGGCAGGACTCCACGCTCGCTGCGGCGCAGGGTTACTACGATCTGGCCAAAGCCAAGGCCATCGTGGAGGTCGTCAAAGAGGCACTAAGCATTTCACAGGACTATCAGAAGCAACTGCATGATGCGGTTGGTGCCGGTATTGCGTTCAAAGGCGACGAACTCCGTGTGCAAACGCAGACGGAACGGTATCAAACCGCGCTGCGGCAGGCGCTCGAACAACAACGTGTAGCGGCCGCGCGCCTCGCGCAAGTCCTGCATCTCGACTCCGCCGTTGAACTGGTTCCACAAGACACCGATCTCGTGCCGCTGACGTTGGTCGAAACCAACGCTCCATTGGATTCATTGGTGCAACAAGCGCTCCGGTTGCGTCCCGAACTGAAGCAGAGCCAAGCGTTGGTTTCCGCTGCGCACGATGCGAGGAACGGCGCAGTTTACGGGCCGCTGATTCCTTCGGTCGGCGCTCAGGCGTTTGGCGGCGGACTCGGCGGCGGGGCCTGTTTGATTTCAGCCGTGTTCGCGCAAGCAAAGCGCGCCTGGAAACCGCCAGATTGAGCGGCGCAAAAGTCCAGGATGAAATCACTCGCCAGGTCGTGGAAAGCCACGCCCGCGCACAGTCGTTACTTGACCAGATTACCACGACGAAGCAAAACCTCGCTACCGCCTCCGAAACGCTGCGCCTGACACGAGCACGCAAGCAATTCGGAGTTGGTGCGGTGCTGGAAGACATCCAAGCCCAGCAGGAACTCACCCGCGCACGCTCGGATTATCTCAGCGCAGTAGCGGAGTTCAACAAAGCACAATATGGATTGGCGAAAGCCGTGGGCGAACTGTCCGAGACCGGAAAGACCGACAACAACACAAGAACGTCGATGCCGCGTGAATGAAAAAAAGTTAACAATATCTTCAGTAACGAAGCACGGTAGGGCTTTCTAAACTAGGCGTGGCGACGTGAAGAGCACATTGAACGCAGCGCTTGTTCTAGTCGCGTTGGGCGTGTTGGCACGTGCCGCCACGGCGCATATGAAAATCACTTTTGACGAAACGAATCCCGGTAAACTTCCCAAAGGCTGGGAAACTGGAATCACCGGCAAGGGCAAAGCCAAGTGGGAAGTCGTGAGCGACGATACCGCGCCGTCGCGCCCCAATGTGTTGAAGCAATCCGGTGAAGCTACATTCACATGGGCTGCGAAGACGGACGAGCATATCCAGGACGGATTTGCCGAAGTGAAGTTCAAACCCATTGCAGGCAAGGAAGACCAGGCGGGTGGGATCGTCTTTCGATTCAGGGACGCGAACAATTACTACATTGTCCGGGCGAATGCGCTCGAAGACAACGTCGTGCTCTACAAAACCGTGAACGGCAAGCGTTCGTCGTTGCAGGTGAAGGGCCGGACATTCGGCTACGGCGTGGATACAAATGTTCCATCACGCAAGTGGAGCACGTTACGCGTCGAGTTTCATGGAAATCTGTTCACGGTCTTCTTCAACGGAAAGAAACTCTTCGAAGTCGAAGACGATACATTCAAAGATGCGGGCGCGGTCGGCGTCTGGACGAAGGCCGACAGTGTAACGCTCTTTGATGATTTCTCCGTTGGGACAAAGTAAATTCTAACCACATCACCACAATGTTATGACAAGATACGCAATCCTCCGATTTTCAAATATTGTCACCATCGCGGCCATGCTGCCGGTCATGGCGAACGCGGCGCTTGACACGAATCAGATTGAAAAAATCACCGGGCTCAAGGGCGTTTGGAGCGCCGCCGAAGGCGTCTTCAAAGTCACCGTGCCACGCAATGACGTGAAGATCGTTGTGGATGGCTGGACGATGCCGCCGTTCATGGGACTCGGCACGTGGGCGGCGTTCACGCAAAGTAAAATGGGTGGCGCAATGGTCATGGGCGACACGGTGCTTTTTCAGGATGAAGTGAGTCCGGTAATGAGCGTGGCGCTGGACAACGACCTTGCCGTTACCGCGCTCCACAACCACTTTTTTTATGACGAGCCGAAGGTCTATTTCATGCACATCGGCGGTGAAGGTTCTGCCGATAAGCTGGCTGCCGCCGTTCGCAAAGTTTGGGACAAGATCAAAGAAATTCGCTCTGCCAATTCGCAACCAACGACGACGTTCGGAAGCACTCCCCTACCTGCCGCGAGTTCCATTACCGGCAAAACCATTGAGGACGTTCTGGGCGTGAAAGGACAGGCGAACAATGGAATGTTCAAGGTTGTCATCGGGCGCACCACCAAAATGATGGATACGGAGGTAGGCAAGGAAATGGGGGTGAACACCTGGGCCGCGTTCGCCGGCGCTGACGACAATGCGGTCGTGGATGGCGACTTTGCTGTGCTCGAAGATGAGTTGCAGCCAGTGCTGAAATCCCTTCGCCATGATGGGATCAACATCGTGGCGATTCACAGTCACATGACGCACGAGAACCCGCGCATCCTTTTTCTGCATTATTGGGGCAGAGGCAAAACAGCCGATTTGGCGAAGGCCCTTAAAACGGCGCTCGCCACGCAAAACAAGTAACCGACTCAAACCAATTTCTTCGGGATGTCCCCGGAGATCGTGCTCATTGATAAAATGGCTGAAACCGTAACGGTCGAAGGTACACTGGTCAAAAAAGGGGGCACGCAAGTCATCTACGTTTCGTCCGTCAAATAATATGAGTCCAACCGAAGCCGGAGCGTGCGGCGCTTTCTGAAAAAACCAATCGCCGCAATCGCTATCGTGCTTCTGGTCGGCGGAGTGGCAGCTTGGTGGTGGCGCGCGCGAAATGATGCGGTGCTGTCGTTCAGCACGGCACCTGTGAAGCGCGGTGACGTGTCCGCCACGATTGGCGCGACGGGCACGATTGAACCCCTGGAAGTCGTGGACGTGGGCGCACAGGTCGCCGGGCGCATTCGCTTGTTTGGCACGGACCGGGAGAGCAAGACGGTTGACTACGGCTCGGTGGTCGAAGAAGGAGCGTTGCTCGCGAAGATTGACGAGTCGGTTTATGCCGCCGATCTCTCCGTCGCCAAGGCGCGTGAATTGAGCGCCGTCGCGAACCTCGAACAGATGAACGCCAAGCTGGATCAGGCCGCCGCGGAATGGAAACGCGCCCAGGAATTGTTTGCCAACAAATTGATCTCGCAGGTGGATTACGACACCGGCAAGGCGAATTTCGAAGTCGCCAAGGCCAATGTCTCCGTCGCCAATTCCGGCGTCGCTCAGGCGCGGGCCGATTTGGACAAGGCGCAGCGCAATCTGGATTTCTGCACGATCAACTCGCCGGTGAGCGGCGTGATCATTGACCGCCGCGTGAACATCGGCCAGACCGTCGTGGCGAGCCTGAACGCGCCGAGCTTGTTTCTCATCGCGCGCGATTTGACGAAGATGCAAATCTGGGTGGCGGTCAACGAAGTCGACGTGGGCCGCATCAAACCGGGCGCGACGGTCACGTTCACGGTGGACGCTTTTCCGGGCCGCGAATTTCGAGGTGTGGTCGGCAAGGTGCGCCTCAACGCGACGATGACTCAAAACGTCGTGCTCTACACGGTGGAGATCAACATTGAAAACGCGGACAAGCTCCTCCTGCCCTACCTGACTGCGAACGTGCGTTTCGTTTTGAGCCACGAAACCCATGCGCTCCTCGTACCGAACGCGGCGTTGCGCTGGACGCCGTCCTCGCTCGCGCAAATAGCACCTGACGTGCGTCCGGGGAATCCAAACGATCCGCCGGCCAATGACCCGCCCGGCGGCGGCCAGCCCTCGAAGAATGAGAACACGCAGAAGTCGTCCCACCGCACACTCTGGTTGAAAGACGGCGCATTTGTCCGGCCCGTCGAAGTCACGGCTGGAACTTCGGATGGCGTGAACACGGCGGTCGCGGCAGAAGGATTGCGCGAAGGTCAGGAAGTCGTCACTGGCGAAACCGCCGCTTCGGCACGAATGGACGTGAAAAATCCGTTTTTGCCGAAGGTCATTCGACGTTAGCGAAGCCATGGAACTCATCCGGCTGGAGAACGTTTGCAAGAGCTACCGGCGCTGCAATCTGGAAATCCCGGTGCTCCAAGGCGTGTCGCTCATGGTCGCGCGCGGCGAATTGGTCGCGCTGGTCGGTGTCAGCGGTTCGGGCAAGAGCACGTTGATGAACATTCTGGGCTGCCTCGACCGGCCCACCTCCGGACGTTACTGGCTGGACGGGCAGGAGATTTCCTCCGCCTCCGCCGACGAGCGCGCGGTGCTGCGCAACACGAAAATCGGCTTCGTCTTTCAAAACTTCAATCTGCTGGCCCGCACCAGCGCGCTGAACAACGCGCGGATGCCGCTCGATTATTCTCCCGCGCACCCGTCGGACACCGACAGCAGCCGTCACGCGGAAAAAATGCTCCATCTCATCGGCCTGGCCGACCGGATGGATCACGAACCCGCCGCGCTGTCGGGCGGTCAGCAGCAGCGCGTGGCCATAGCCCGCTCGCTCATCAATCGCCCGAGCTTGCTGCTCGCCGACGAGCCGACCGGCAATCTCGACTCGCGCACCACCGAGGATGTGCTGCGAATGTTGCAACGGCTGAATGAAGTCGAGGGGTTGACCATCATCATTGTCACGCACGATGAAAACGTGGCGCGCCATGCGCAACGAATCATTCGCATGAAAGACGGGGTGATTGTGGACGAAGGGCCGCCGGCGCAATCGCAACGCGCGCCGGGCGGCGAAACCGCGAGCCTGCTACCACCCCCGGGCGCACAATCGCATGCCGGTGCCAGCCAGTTGAAAGATACGGCGCGCGCGGCGCGCACGGCGTTGCGGGGGCTCCGTCGCAATGTGATGCGCGCGGCACTCGCCTGTCTGGGTATCATCATCGGCACTGCGGCGGTTATCGCGATGATGGAACTTGGTGGCGGCTCTTCGCGTTCGATTGAGCAGTCCATTGCCAGCCTGGGCGCGAGCATGATCCAGATTGATCCCGCTGATGTCTCTGTGGCGGGCGTCAGTTCGGGTCGCGGCGGTCGGGCCACGCTCACGATGGAGGACGCGGAAGCCCTCCGCAGCGAGTGCGGCGTGCTGCAAAATGTCGCCCCCAGCGTGGACTGTTGGGGACAGGTCACTTATGGAAATCGAAACTGGCGGGTCGGGAGGATTCTGGGTGCGACGCCGGATTACCTCGCTGTCCGCAACTGGCCCGTGGCGGAAGGCGAACCGTTCACCATGGACGACGTTCGTGGTTCGGCGGCAGTCTGTCTCATCGGCAGAACCGTCGCGGATAAACTGTTCGGCGCGGAATCGCCTCTCGGCAAGGAGATCCACTTGCGCGGTGTCGGATTGAAAGTCGTCGGCATCCTCGGGCGCAAGGGAGCAAACGTGATGGGGCAGGATCAGGACGATTTCCTTGTCGCGCCGCTGACCACGATCAAGTTTCGCGTCACCGGGCAGAGGCAGGCAACGCAATCGGCGGTGGCTTCGTTCTCGACTGGCTCGGCCAATACGCGCAGCCAGGTTTATCCCAGCCAACAATCGCCGCTGTATCCGCCACAGTCCTCCAGCTTGGCAACGGACACGCCACAACTTGTTCGTTTTAGTGACTTGGACGACGTGTGGGTCGCCGCTGGCTCCCCGCAAAACATCCCGCTGGCCATCCGCCAGATCACGGCCGTGTTGCGCGACCGTCATCACATCCAAGGGGGCGCGCCGGACGATTTCAAGATTCGCGATCACACGGAAATCGCGCAAACGTTCGCCGCGACCAGCCAGGTGATGACGAATCTGCTGCTGGTCGTGGCGCTCATTTCGCTCATCGTCGGCGGCGTGGGTATCATGAACATTATGCTCGTGAGCGTCACCGAGCGGACGCGCGAGATTGGAATCCGCATGGCAGTGGGAGCGCGTGCGCGCGACATCCTGCGGCAATTCCTCATCGAAGCGGTGGTGCTATGTCTGACCGGCGGAGTCGTCGGGATTTTGTTGGGTCGTGGAGTGTCGGTGGCAATCACCGCGCTATTGCATTGGCCCACTCTGCCGTCGTTGCCCGCCATCATTGCCTCTGTCGCAGTGGCGGTGACAGTCGGAATAATTTTCGGCTACTATCCCGCTTGGAAGGCTTCACGGCTAGATCCGATCGAGGCGCTCCGGTATGAATGACTCCAAGAACTCGCCCAGCTTAAGAAATCTTCATGGAACATTAAGTGATGCCTGGAGCAAGCACGCTTTAGTCTCAGCACGAATCAAAGACCGAAGCCACAAACCAAGATCAACATGAAAACACTCAAAAACACCATGATTATGAGCGTGCTGGTAGCTGGTTCAGCGCTGGCCGGCACCGTTAACTTCGACGATAACAAAGTCTGCGAAGCTCCTGCCGGATGGACTGCGACCAAAACAGGCAAGGGCCAAGCGAAATGGGCTGTTGTCGCCGACGAGACCGCACCTTCAAAGCCGAACGTGCTCAAACAGTCCGGCGAAGCCACATACCCGATCTGCCTGAAGAACGACACGAGCCTCAAAGACGGATTCGTGGAAGTGAAGCTCAAACCAATATCCGGCAAGGAGGACCAAGCGGGCGGGGTCGTTTGGCGGGCCAAGGACTCGAACAATTACTACATCGCTCGCGCCAACGCGCTCGAAGACAACGTGACCATCTACCACACGATCAAAGGCAAGCGCACCGAGAAGAAGCGAACGGACATGAAAGTCGCATCCGGCGAGTGGCACACCTTACGCGTGGACTTCAGCGGCAATCATTTCACCGTGGCGTTCGACGGGAAGAAAGCCATCGAGTGGGACGACGAAACCTTTACCGAAGCTGGAATGGTTGGCGTTTGGACCAAAGCCGATAGCGTGACGCTTTTTGATGATTTCAGCTATGGCAGCAATTGACGTTCAATCCCATGAAGCCACTCTTGATTTTCTTGGTCGCCTGGCTCGGCCTACCCGCTGTCCTCGCACAAGCGACTGACATGCTCAAGCTCACCAAGACGATTCCGTTGGCGGATGTCAAAGGGCGGTTCGATCACTTTGCTCCGGATGTCGAAGGCAAGCGGCTGTTCGTCGCCGCGCTCGGCAATAATACACTGGAAGTCATTGACCTTGCAGCGTGCAAACGGCTGAGGAGCATCAGCGGCCTGTACAAACCGACTGGTACTGTATTTCTGCCAGAAGCGAATCAAATCGGAGTCGCCAACGGTGATGACGGCACGTTCAAACTGTTCGATGGCATCACATATCAATTGGTGAACAACTTGCGCGGACTTGAGGATGCCGACAACGTGCGGCGTGACCGAAATACCAAGCTCGTCTATGTTGGCTATGGCGGTGGCGCACTTGTGGTTCTCGACGGCAGCGGCAGGCAGCGGCACGCCGACATTAAATTGCCCGCGCACCCGGAATCATTTCAGTTGGAAACGAATGGCCCGCGCATTTTCGTGAACGTGCCCGATGCGAAACAGGTTGCGGTGATTGACCGCCAAAAGAAAGACCTCGTGGCGACTTGGTCGATGGAAAAATTCCAAGCCAACTTCCCGATGGCACTCGACGAAGGGAACCACCGTCTGTTCGTTGGTTGCCGCAACCCTGCCCGGCTGGTGGTGCTCGACACAACTTCAGGAAAAGTCGTGAGTGACCTCGTCATCGTGCGCGACACCGATGATTTGTTTTACGACGCAAAGCGCAAGCGCATCTATGTATCCGGCGGAGAAGGATCTATCGACGTGATCGAACAGCTCGACGCCGATCACTACAAGATGCGCGAAAGAATTCCCACTCGCGCCGGAGCTCGGACTTCTTTTTTCTCTGCGGAGTTAAACGAGTTCTACCTCGCCGTCCCGCAACGCAACGGTCAGGACGCTGAAATCCGCATCTACCACCCAGAGTGAAGCGCATGCAATGGATAACCAGCGAGAATCCGCCGGAACCAACACGCGCTTCGTTCCGCGACCGCACCCCGACGCCCCTGCTGCTCGCTCTACTCCGCGCGTGCTCGTTCCGGCTTTGAGGTAACGCAGCCGCGTCGCGCTTCCGTTGGGTCTTGGCTCGGTCGCTCCGCTACTTCCTCCGGCCCCTGCTTCCCTCCTTCGGAATCGCTGCGTCTCCCGTCGCCAACATCCCAACCGAAGCGCATGAATCACAGAACTTGATGGGTTCGCAAATGCTTCCACACCTCAGAATACGGTCCCTCATTGTTGCATCTTCGTCTTCGTGGCATTCCACGCCCCGCCGCCGTCGGTGGTTTTCAGAAGCTGCGTTAGGTTGTGACTGTCACGCGCAATCGCCCAGCCGTATTCGTCGTCCACAAAGTCGAGTTGGACAATATCTTCACCGTGGGTCAGATATTCCTCCAGACTCTTTTCCGCGTTCAGCGGTCTCCACGAGGCCCCGCCGTCGTCGGTGCGATACAGTGTCCCTTTGACGGGCGCGGTCGAACCGGTGCTATGCGGTCCGGGACTCCATATCCAGCCTCTCTTGACGGTGATGAAGCTCCAAACGCCGCAGAATTTGACCGGCGTGGTGGGCTGCCAATTTAAACCGCCATCGTGCGTGCTGTAGATGAGCGTGCAAAAGTTGCTGGCATGGCTGTCGGCCGGGTGGTATTGCGCCGGAACGATTCCCTCGTCGGTGTCCGGTTGGAAGAATTGCGGTAATCCGATTGGTTCCGTCCAGCCGGGTTGAAACGAGGCAGGCAAAGACAGGCGCTGGAGCTGCCAGTTCAGGCCGCCATCGCGGGTGATAAAAAGAAAGCTGGGTGCGGTGCTCGCCAATGAACCCCATACCCAGCCCGTCGAGTCGTTCCGAAATGCTGTCGCACCACCACAAACAAGATAGGGATGCCGGTGTTCAAATGCTGGTAACGCCGCTTCTTCCCAGATCCACCCGTGGGGACTTGCACCAGTACTGTTGACCTTTCGCCAGTGAGCGCCGCCATCGCGAGTTCGATACAAATCCCCCGGGGAGGAGTTCATGGCGCGGTCCGGAATGAGCATCAGCCAGCCTTCGTCCG
>QHPA01000188.1 GCA_003218935.1 Verrucomicrobiota bacterium | reverse complement strand
GTCAGTCGTTCCGGTCATTGCGTGCCAGGGCACGATCACGCTGCTCACCAAACTGGCTCAGCCCTGGCTGGCGAAGTACTCGTTGCTTGATCCCATCAACGCCACCGCCGGACTGCTCGTCTTCTGCGTCGCCCTGATCATTTTCGAACTGAAAAAAATCGAACTGGCGGACTACCTGCCGAGCCTGGTGTTCGCCCCCCTGCTGACGTGGCTCTGGCGGTGAGGCGGGGCGCTTTCGTTGTTTATTTCTTCTCATAAAGAATCGGGACTTTTAATATCCAGCCGGTTTTATGAAAATGAATCCAACCCGCTGGCTGCTCGGCGCGGCGCTGATTGTTTTTATGGTCACTTTTTCTCCCTCAGTCCAGGCGGACGAAGGCATGTGGCTGGTCAACGATCCGCCGCGCAAACAGCTCAAGGAAAAATACAGCTTCGACGTGACCGGAGCATGGCTCGATCACGTCCAGAAATCGTCCGTGCGCTTCAATAGCGGCGGCTCCGGTTCCTTTGTCTCCGAGGACGGCCTGGTGATATCGAATCATCACGTCGGCGCCGACGCCCTGCAAAAGTTCGGTGACAAAAACAAAAATTACCTGCGCGACGGCTTTTACGCCCGGTCGCAGGCGGAAGAAAAACGCTGTCTCGATCTCGAACTGAATGTCCTCATGAGCATCGAGGATGTCACGACGCGCGTGAACGCCGCCGTGAAACCGGGGATGGCCGTTGAGCAGGCGTTCCTCGCCCGCCGCGCCGTGATGGCGGAGATCGAAAAGGAATCGTTCGACAAGACCGGTTTGCGCAGCGACGTGGTCACGCTTTACCAGGGCGGCCAGTATCATCTTTATCGCTTCAAGAAATACACCGACGTCCGCCTCGTCTTCGCGCCTGAGCAGCAGATCGCCTTTTACGGCGGCGACCCGGACAACTTTGAGTATCCGCGCTTCGACCTTGATATCTGCCTGTTCCGCGTTTATGAAAACGATAAGCCGGCGAAGCTACAGCATTACTTGAAATGGAGCGAAGCTGGCGTTTCCGAAAATGAACTGGTCTTCGTTTCCGGCCATCCGGGCCGCACCAGCCGGCTTTTCACCGTCGCCGAACTGGAATACGTGCGCGACCAACGCCTGCCTTACGCCCTGGAACGCCTGCACGGACTCGAAGTGCTGCTCTCCAGCTACAGCGCGCGCAGCGACGAGAACGCCCGCCGCGCGAAGGAAGACCTGTTCGGCGTGCAGAACAGCCGCAAGGCGTACGTCGGCGAACTCGCCGGCGTGCTGGATCCCAAACTGATGGAGCAAAAACAAGCGGCGGAGAAAAGGCTGCGCGACGCCGTGGCCGCCAGGCCGGAATTGAAGGATGCCGTTGGCGCCTGGGACAGGATTGCGGAAGCGCAAAAAATCATCGCTGAAAACGCGCGCCGCTACAACCTGCTCGAAGTCGGACACGGCTTCTATAGCGACCTGTTCGGCATCGCCCGCACGTTGCTGCGCGCCGCCGACGAAAAACCAAAGCCGAATTCGGAGCGATTACGCGAGTTCGGCGAGGCGGGCCTCGCGTCGCTCGAATTCCAGCTCTTTTCCGAAAAACCGATCTACGACGACCTCGAACAGTTGACGCTGGCCGACTCGCTCACGTTTCTGGCCGGCAAGCTCGGCTACACGGACCCGCTCGTGCAGAAAGTCCTGGCTGGCAAACCGCCGCAGGAGCGCGCGTCCGACCTGGTGCGCGGCACCAGACTCAGGGACGTCGCATTCCGCAAGAAGCTTTACAGCGAAGGCCGGTCCGCCGTGGACGCGGCCCGCGACCCGATGATCGAACTCGCGAGACTGATCGATCCGGACGCCCGCGCGGTGCGCAAGATCATCGAAACGCAAACCGAATCGAAACAACAGGCGCACGCGCAAATCTCCAAAGCCCGCTTTGCCATCGAGGGAACTAGCACTTACCCGGACGCGACCTTCACGCTGCGGCTCGCGTACGGCGCGGTGAAGGGCTACGAGGAAAACGGCGCGCAAATCCCGTTTCAGACCGCGCTCGAAGGCCTTTACCAGCGCGGCGAAGAACATCAGAACCAGCCGCCGTTCGACATCCCCCCGCGTTGGCTGAAGCGCAAAGGCCGCCTCAACTTGAACACGCCGTTCAATTTCGTCAGCACGGCCGACATCATCGGCGGGAATTCCGGCAGCCCGGTCATCAACCGCGACACCGAATTCGTCGGCATCATCTTCGACGGCAACATCCAGTCATTGGTGCTCGACTTCGCCTACACGGACAAGCAGGCGCGCGCCGTCTCCGTTTGTTCGCAGTCGATTATCGAGGCGCTGCGCAAGGTGTATGACGCCGGCGCGCTCGCCGACGAGTTGACCGGGAAAAGGAAGCGAAAGTAATCTTTTTGACGACGCATGAACAAAGTTCGTCTTGGCATCATCGGCATGGGCAATATCGGCAAACACCACGCCGGCTATTTGCTCGAAGGCAAAGTGCCGCGTTGCGAACTCGTCGCCGTTTGCAGCACCTCGCCGCAGAAACTCGATCCTTACAAAGCCAAAGGACTGAAAGTCTTCGACCGCGCTGAGAAACTGGTCCCGTCGCGCGGAGTGGACGCGGTCATCGTCGCCACGCCGCATTACCAGCATACGTCGATCGGCATGGCCGCGCTGGAGGCCGGCATGCATTTAATGGTCGAGAAGCCGATCTCCGCGCACAAAGCCGATGCCGAACGGCTCATCGCTGTCGCGAAGAGACATCCGAAGCAGGTTTTCGCCGCGATGTTTCAACTCCGCACCGAGCCGCGTTATCTGAAAATCCGAAAACTGATCCAGAATAGCGACCTGGGCGAAATCGTCCGGATGAGCTGGATCATCACGGACTGGTATCGCACCGAGGCGTACTACGCCAGCGGCGGCTGGCGCGCGACCTGGCGGGGCGAAGGCGGCGGCGTGTTGCTCAATCAATGCCTCCACAACCTCGACGTAATCGCCTGGCTGCTCGGTGTGCCATCGCGTGTCCGCGGTTTCTGCCAGCTTGGCCGCTACCACAACATCGAGGTCGAGGACAACGTGACTGCCTGCCTTGAATATCCGAACGGCGCGACCGGCGTGTTCATTACGTCCACCGGCGAGGCGCCCGGCACGAACCGCTTCGAAATCGCCGGCACGCGCGGCAAGGTCGTGCTTGAAAACAGCCGGCTTACTTTCGCTCGCAACGAAGCAGACATGATCGAATTCAGCAAGTCCGCGAAAGTCGGCTTCGTGAAACCTGAGGTCCGACAGGAGGACATCCCTTTTGAAGACGCCGCCACCCCGCACGCGACCCTCATGCAAAACTTCGTGGACGCTATTCTCGACGGAAAACCGCTGATCGCGCCCGGCGAGGAGGGAGTACACTCCGTGGAACTGGCCAACGCGATATTGTATTCCTCGTTGATCGGCCAGACCGTTGAATTACCGATGGACAGCGCGGCGTTCGAGAAGAAGCTTCAGCAATTGATTGCCGAATCGAAGTTCGAAAAGAAAGTGGTCGAGATCAAAGACGACGATTTCACGAAGTCATTTCATCGGTAAATCAACCACGGATGGACACAGATGGACACGGATAAGCAGAATAATCTGACACGAATTTCACGAATTCACACGAATCCGACACAGAATCTGTTCTTGGGTTGGCTTTTTCAGTGCTTGGATTTGCGCGCAGGCGAAAAGCGCGATCTTTTATGTGACCCAGGATCGGATGGCGAAAACATCATCCGTGTTAATCCGTGTCTATCTGTAGTTGAATTGAAAATATGATTCTTACTGGCATTGGCGACGAAGCGGGCAACACCATCGACGCGCAAATCGCGGCGACGAAGAAACTCGGCTGGAAACACATCGAAGCGCGAGGCGTCGAAGTGCCGGGCTTCCCCAAGGCGAACCTCCACGATATTCCCGACAAAGCTTTCGACCTCGTCGAGCAGAAGCTGAAGGAGAACACCATCGGTGTTTACTGCTTCGGCTCGACGATCATGAACTGGACGAAGACAGTCGAGACGCCGTGGGACGTGACGCTCGTCGAAGTGAAGCGCTGCATTCCGCGCATGAAGCGCCTCGGCGCGAAATTCGTCCGCGTGATGAGCTTCAAGCCCAAGGATGACGACGACCGTATCCCGCCCGTCGTGTTCGACCGCGTGCGCGAGGTGACGAAGATGTTCCTGGACGCCGGCATCACACCGGTACACGAAAACTGCATGAACTACGGCGGCATGAGCTGGAAGCACGCCCTCGAACTGCTCGACAAAGTGGCCGGTCTCAAGTGGGTTTTCGACACCGCGAACCCCGTGTTCAATCCCGACCGCAGCAAGCCAAAGCCGTGGCCGCGCCAGGACGCCTGGGAATTCTGGGAACACGTGCGCGACCAAGTCGTACACATTCACGTCAAGGACGCCACTTGGAACCTGGCGAAAAACGACGCGGATTACAACTGGCCCGGTGAAGGCCAGGGCCGCGTGCGCGATATCCTCAAAGATGCCTTCGCGCGCGGCTACGACGGCGGCATCTCCATCGAACCGCACATGGTCGTCGTCTTCCACGACGCCAATTCCAAAGCTTCCGACGCCGAGACCGGCAAGAACTTCGTCGAATACGGTCGGCGGCTGGAGCAGTTGATCAAGGGAGTCAAAACAGTTGTTGGCTCGCCCTTTCCATGAACCGCCCCTCTCCCGGCCTTCGGCCACCCTCTCCCCGCTTTGCGGGGAGAGGGCAGGGAGAGGGGCGCCAATCTGGTTCATGGTCCCAATGCGCGGACAAGGACCGTGGAGGCTCCCCATGAACCGCCTCCCCGTAGCGGCGTCTCGGCAGAGCGCCGCTGGCTGTTGTTCTCACGAATTGCGGCGCTCTGCCGAGACGCCGCTACGCCAGGGTTCATTGCCCCAATGCGTGCGCAAAAGCGAAAGGAAACTTTCCATGAAGCTCGTCGCAGCCGACGTGAGGCTCACTTTCAAATGTGGAGTGCGAAGTGCGGAACGCGGAATTGAGCCAGAGCCTCCTCACGTCGGCTGCTACGGTTCAGGGGCACACGGCGCGAAGTTTTGATGCGGGAAAATCTCTCCCTGGGGGGAGACGGCCTGGGTGAAGGCGAGCGTCATCGGTGAACGCTTTGAAGTCCGCGCGGCGGGATGCGGCGGTTCACAGAAGGCTCGCTGACTCCGCATCGAGGAACAACAGGCAGTGCGCCTGTTTCCGCAGGAGGGACGCCGGGCAGGCGGTGCTGATCGGCCCTTGCAACGCCGCCTTGACAGCCTTGGCTTTGCGTTTCTCCGGCACAATGCAAATCATCTTCTTGGCCGCGCAGAGCGCGGGAATCGTCAGCGTTAGAGCATAGGATGGAACGGATTCCGCGTCAGGAAAATGCCCTTCGCCCACCTGTTGCAGTTTGCAGGCGTCGTCGAGCTTCACGATTTTAACCGAGCGATTGTCGTTGAAATCCGCCACCGCCGGGTCGTTGAAAGCCACGTGCCCGTTCTCGCCGATGCCGAGGCAGCAGAGATCGATTTGCTGCGCGCGCAGGAGTTGGGCGTAGCGTTCGCATTCCTTGATCGGCAGCAGCGCGTCTCCTTCCAGGTACTGGAAAACCTTCGGGTTCACGAGTTGGGCGACCCGCTCCCGCAGGCAGCGCCGAAAACTGGCCGGATGATCCGCGGAAATGCCGAGATACTCGTCCATGTGAAAGAGCGTGACTTTGGACCAGTCCACGCCACCGAGCCTGACCAACTGTTCCAGAAATTTGATTTGCGAATTGCCGGTGGCCAGCACGGCCGCCGCGCAGCTCTGCGCCAGGAACACCTGCTGGAGATAGCTCTGCACCTCGCGCGCGGCGCCCTGCACGAGGTCATCCTGCGTCGCATAAACGCGCACGCGGAGCGAATCGGCGACAAAGTTTTTAATCGGCTGAGCCATAGTCTTTCAGATGCGCCATTCCCAAGGAGCGCGGAGCATTGCTCCGCGAATCGTTGAGGAGGCCAGAACGGGGCTCATAAGGTGGGGCGAGCGTCCTCGCGAGCCGCGTTCCTCATGGATTTCACAGGCTCGTCAGGAGCCTCGCCCCACCAAGCTTCGACCAATAAAACTGCTTCTGGTCTGTCATTCACGCCCGAGCAATTCTCGGCGCTCCAATCGTTTCATTCCAGGTCGCGAAATTCTTCCCACTCCGGCTCGGTGGCGAAAATGCGCCGGTAATATTCCGAGCCTTCCAATCGACTCGCGGCCGCTTTGTCCACCACGACGGTGCAGCGCGCGTGCAGTTGCAGCGCCGTCGCCGAAATCATGGAAGTGATCGGCCCTTCCACCGCTTTCGCAATGATCTCCGCCTTCTCCTCCCCGGTCGCGAGCAACAGGCAGCGGCGCGATTCCAGAATCGTGCCCACGCCCATCGTGATGGCGCGACGCGGGACTTCATTTGCGCCGCCAAAAAATTCGGCGTTCTGTTCCAGTGTCAGCGGCGCGAGCGCCTTCACGCGCGTGCGGGACTTGAAAGCTGACAGCGGTTCATTGAACCCGATGTGGCCGGCGCGACCGATGCCGAGCAGTTGGAGGTCGATGCCGCCGAATTTGGCGATGGCAGCTTCATAACTTCGGCACTCAGCCTCGAGGTCGGGCGCCTGGCCATTCGGCAAATGCGTGTTGCGCGGTTCCACATTCACGCGTTGAAACAGATGCTCGTTCATGCAATGCCGGTACGAGTGCGGATCGTCCGGCGCCAGGCCGACGTATTCGTCCAGGTTGAAGGTGCTGCAGAGCGAGAAATCGAGCCCTTCTTTCCGATGCATCTGCACTAGCACCCGGTAAACCGACTCCATCGTGCGTCCGGTCGCCAGGCCCAGCACCAGGTGCGGATTCGCGCGCAGTTCCTTGGCGATGATCCGCGCCACCAACGCGGCGGCGGCATCGGCGTTCGGTCGAATGATGACTTCCACGGAGCGGAGTTAACCACGAATGAACACGAATGGACACGAAGAAATAAATCACGGGATTTGGCGACCGCCCCCAAAAGGCGTAGCGGCTTTCGGGAGAAAGCCGCCATCGCATCTAACGAGATCGAAGTCGGCGAGGGGAGTACAGTAACAGCGGGACGAAGGGATCAGAGATTCCTAACACCCCAATCCACGGCTGACGCCGTGGGGCCTCTCGTCGCTCCGCAGCTATTTCAGGCGAGTCCAAACTCTTTCCGATTCTCCTCACATGACGCGAGCACCGGGCGATCCGGCACTTTGGCCCTGAGCGTTGCCTGTTCGTCGGCGCCGGCCCTGAGCGGCAAACCGACCTGGCCGCCTTCGGCCGCGGAGCGCTGCAACGCGAGCATGATCTCCGCGCCCTGACAGGCGCTTTCGAAATTGCACGGGTGCGCCTTGCGATCGTCGTCCAGCCAATCGGCCATCTCCTGGATGTAGGGCGGCATGTCGAGGTCGTAGTTCATCGCGCCTTCGCCGCTCTGGTACCCGCCGCTCTTCGTCACCGCGCGCCAGCCGCCATTGGTGAGGACCTCCGCGAAACCTTCCGTGCCTTGCGCGCCCATGCGGTTTTTGCCCCACCATTTGGCGACTTCAGGCTGGTCGGGCGCGCCCGCGCCGCACTCGTAGATGCCGCGCACACCGTCGGCGAATTGCACAAAGCCGGCGATGTAGTCGGGGGACGGATGACTGCTGGTGAACTTGGACCGGCCGGCGGCCTGGGCCATGACCCAAGTGGCAGGCGTGTAGTTGTTGAACCAGCAGGTGTAGTCGATGACATGGGAGAGCATGTGCGTCATCCAGCCGGTGGCGGTGCCATAGACAGTGTGCACGCGGCCGAGCGCGCCGCTGGCTATGATCTCCTTCACCTTGCGATAGTGGACACCGTAACGATGCTGGTGGCTCACCACGGCCTTGATGCCGGCTTTGCGAATGCGGTTCCGCATCTCGAACAACTCCTTGCTCGTGAGGGCGACGGGTTTCTCGAACGCGATCAACTTCGCGCCGCACGCGATGCCGAGCTTGATCAGTTCCAGGCGCACGTTCGGCGGTGTGCAAAAGCAGAAGACGTCCGGCTTTGCTGACCGGGCGAACGCGCGGGCGTCGCCACTGGAAGGCACGTTGCCCAGCTTGCTCAGAGCGCTTTGGAGGCGCGCCGGGTCACGGCTGGAAATGCCGATCAACTCGAAACGCGGATTGGCTTTGAAGAATGTGGCGTGGTGTAGGCCGCGCTTGCCCATGCCAACGACGATAACTTTGTAGGTCTGGCCCATAATCTCTTTGAGAGGCAGTCGGCGACGAATTTGTTGGTGGGGCGAGACTCCGTCGAGCCCTAATTTCAAACCTGGTGGGGTGAGAGTCCTCTCGAACCCTGACTTTTCTTTTGCCCTTTCAGGGCTCAGTCAGGGCTCGACGGAGTCTCGCCCCACCAACAAAGGGCTTTTGCAAGCTGAGAACCCTTCACCATCGAATGTCATGCACACGGCCTTTATAAGGCCAATCCTCAATGCGAGTGACGAGGTTCTTTCGGAGAGGATTCTCCTGAACATAAAGCCATTTGTCTGAGTAATCCTTGTCCTCGCGCAGCCGGTGATGCCAGCCACGCGATTGAAAGCGCCACTCCGCGCGGCCATGATTGCGCCCAAACTCGCGCTTCCAGTAAGTGATCCATTGTTCAATTGTGAACGCCAAATCTCGTGGAGCGCAGAATAAGTGAAGGTGGTCGGGCATAATCAGGTAATCGCCGACCAGCCACGCAATCGTTTCCTGCCACGTTTGATGCAGAAGCTGTTGGACGGTTGTATCGGCCAGCCAAGGCTCACGATGCTCTGTATTGACTGTGAGGAGAAAAAAATTGGGGCGCCCCAATTGAATATGCGCGCCTGAAGATGGATTCTTGCGCCCCGGTTCTGAAAATGGCGCATCACAGTTCATGCTTTCTTCTTTGTTATTTGGTGGGGCGAGACTCCGTCGAGCCCAAACTTCAAAACTGGTGGGGTGAGAGTCCTCTCGAACCCTGACTTTCTTTCGCCCTTTCAGGGCTGAGTCAGGGCTCGACGGAGTCTCGCCCCACCAACAAAGGGCTTTGCAAGCTGAGAACCCTTCACCATCGAACATCGTGCACACGGCCTTTATAGGGCCAATCCTCAATGCGAGTGACGAGGTTCTTTCGGAGAGGATTCTCCTGAACATAAAGCCATTTGTCTGAGTAATCCTTGTCCTCGCGCAGCCGGTGATGCCAGCCACGCGATTGAAAGCGCCACTCCGCGCGGCCATGATTGCGCCCAAACTCGCGCTTCCAGTAAGTGATCCATTGTTCAATTGTGAACGCCAAATCTCGTGGAGCGCAGAATAAGTGAAGGTGGTCGGGCATAATCAGGTAATCGCCGACCAGCCACGCAATCGTTTCCTGCCACGTTTGATGCAGAAGCTGTTGGACGGTTGTATCGGCCA
>QHPA01000187.1 GCA_003218935.1 Verrucomicrobiota bacterium | reverse complement strand
GAGAACGAGAAAGGAGGAAGTGTTATGAAAACACAATTCGGCTCCCTGCGGACGTCCAGGCGGATTTTCTTGTCGGAGTCGTAGTGGCAGGCATCCGTGTCTGCCGTAGAGTCGGGCTTCCCAGCCCGGCGGAAAACCGTACCCCAACCCAAACACCTCGAAAATTTCGTGAGTCACCGGAAATCCGCGTGTTCAAGATGCCGCCCTCTACGGCAGCCAAGGATGGCCGCCGCTACGATTCCGCCGGGGCCTTCCTGAGAATCGGTGAACAACCTTTAGCTTGCGGAAAGGGAGTCCCGGCGGGATAATCACCCTACGAAGCCACCGCCATGAATGCCGCGACCACACGCAGGCACTTTCTGAAAACCGCTGCGGGCACCGGCGCGTTGCTTGGCTTGAGTGATCTCGGATTTCTTTCCCGACTCCGGCCGGTTTCAGCCGCGGAAGCCAAACTCGAACCGGACATCGTCCGATTTGATCCTGAAATTGAACCGCTGGTCCGCTTCCTTGAGGACACCCCGCGCGAACGATTGCTGGAGAAGGTCGCCGCCAGAATCAAACGCGGCTTGAGCTATCGCGATCTACTCGCCGCTCTTCTGCTCGCCGGCGTGCGCAACATCCAACCGCGCCCGGTCGGCTTCAAGTTCCACGCCGTGCTCGTCGTCAACTCCGCCCACCTCGCCAGCCTTTCGTCGCCCGACACCGACCGTTGGCTGCCGATTTTCTGGGCGCTCGATTACTTCAAGTCGTCGCAGGCGCAGGATGTGAAGGAAGGCGACTGGACGATGCACGCCGTGGACGAATCGAAGATTCCGTCGGGCCAAAAGGCCAAACACGCATTCATCGAAGCGATGGAGAGCTGGGACGAGACTGCGGCCGATGCGGCCGTGACCGGGTTGGTTCGCAGCGCCGGCGCGCAGGAAATTTTTGAACTGTTCTGTCGCTACTGCGCCCGTGATTTCCGCGAACTCGGACACAAGGCCATTTACACAGCCAATAGCTGGCGCGCGCTTCAGTGCATCGGCTGGCAGCATGCCGAACCGGTGCTGCGCTCGCTGGCGTACGCGTTGCTCGACCGCACCGGTGACGCCAACCCCGCGAAAAATGATTTGCCCGCGGACCGGCCAGGCCGCCGTAACCTTGAATCGCGTGAAAAAATCCGTGCCGATTGGCTCGACGGCAAAGCAGACACCGAAGCGCTAACGGGGATGTTGCAGGTGGTTCGGCAGGGTGCAGCAGTGGACACCAGCGAGAAAGTGATTGAGCTGCTCAACCGCGGCGTCGCGCCGCAGTCCATCTGGGACGCGCTCTTCAACGGGGCGGGCGAACTCCTGATGCGGGAGCCCGGCATCCGCTCGCTGCACGCGGTCACGTGCACAAACTCGCTCCATTTCGCCTGGCAGCATTGCAGCAATGACGCCACGCGGCGTTATCTGTTGCTTCAAAACGCCGCGTTTTTACCGCTCTTCCGTGGCAATTCGAAGGAAAAGGTCCGCATCGACGATTTGCAAGACGCGCCGCTGAAAGCCTCAGGCTCGCAGGCACTCGAAGAGATCTTCGCTGAAATCAGCAATGACCGGGTGAGCGCCGCGCGCAAGCTTCTGGCCTGGTTGAAGCAAAATCCGCAACCGAAAGAATTTGTGGATGCAGCTCGCGTGCTCATTTTCCTCAAAGGCCGTGACGCGCACGATTACAAGTTCAGTTCCGCTGTGCTGGAGGATTATCAGCATGTCAGCCCTGCCTGGCGCGACCGTTATCTGGCGGCGAGCGTTTTCAACCTGCGCGGTTCCGGCGATTCCAACAACGAATTGGTGAAGCGCACGCGCGCGGCATTGCAGGGATAAACGCCGTTTTTGGGACAAATCCTGAGGTTGGAAGCTGGCTGCAAAGGTTTGCTTGAATTGATCCAGCAACTTCCGCCCGTCCATATTCGCGCTCAATACGTGCCCATCACGCAACGGGCATGGGCCTTCAATGCGGCTGTAGCAGGCCCATCCGATCTTTGATCTGTTGCATTAAAGCCAGCGGCAAATGGACGTTACTCCAGGAAAACTCCCGGCCTGGCGGGCGTGAAATCCAGCGGCACGGGCAGGTGCCTTCCGCCAGTTTCTCTCCAGGCAGTTCGCAAAAGACGATCATTTCAGGGATTTCGCCGTTGGGTACTTGCGGATTTTTCATCCCGTTCACTTCCAGGATGGCGTGTTGCCCGTTGTCCAGAAATACGTCCAGGAGCAGGGTGGCGTTCTCCGAATACTTGAAGTGCCAGTCATCGACGCCGATTTTCATGGTTGTTTTAGATTGATTGTTAGCGTTGAAGCCCTTGGCCCCTCGTTGGTTTTCATCGTCTTTCCATTCTTGGTCTTTTGGACATTCACTCGCGCTTCGTTTCGTTGTCAGGCAACGGAACGGCTTCCGTTCACAGCTTGGAATTGCGTCGGGAACGCCATCGCAAAGGTAAGCGATGAGCGGCGCTTCTTCAACAGCGAGTTTTGATGCCGCGTGCGAAGGATCGACACAACTCGACACCACCACCAAGCTGATGTGACGCACGTATTTCCCTCTCCATGAACCGCCCCCTCACCCCTTCCCTCTCCCCATCCGATGGGGAGAGGGTGGCCGGAGGCCGGGTGAGGGGCGGTTCATGGTCCCAATGCATGCGAAAAACGAACGGGGGCTTCCCATGAACCTCGTAGCAGCCGACGTGAGGAGGCTCACTTTTCAAATGCTAGGTGCGGAGTGCGGAACGCGGAATTGAGCCAGAGCCTCCTCATGTCGGCTGCTATGGTTCAGGGGTTCAATGCGCGAAATTTTTCGGCGAAATCTTTCCCCGGCCTGAAGGCCACCCTCTCCCCATCGGATGGGAGAGGGACAGGGGTCTTCGGAAATCTTGCAGACCGGACTCCATACCCTTCGTTTAACGCATTACCGCACGGACAGCGGCGTATGCATCGAGGTACCCGGCGCCGACCTCCCACAGCGAGAACGGCGTGCCATCATCTTTGGTCATGGCCCGGGCAGTTTGCTCGAGCACGTTCTTTATCTGGTCGGGCGTAAGTCCTCCGCCGGCTGCCTGCTGCATGAGCGCCACCGTTCCGACGACGTGCGGCGACGCCATCGAAGTACCCGACGCGCACGTGTAGTAAGCAAGGTTAGCGAGGCCGCTCGGTACAAGACCGCAATGCTGGAGGTCACCCGCCGCATCGAGAAGGTTCAGGGTGGTCCCCGTGATGGCGCGCGTCGAGACGATGTGCGCTCCCGGCGCAGTCAGCGTCGGGTGGAACTGAGCGCTGCCGGCGACGCCGCGCGAGGAGAAGTCGGTTAGCAGTCCGTCCGGGCAGTCAGCGGTGTCTTGGGGGTAGCAGCCCGCGGCGACGCCGATGACCCAGGGCGCCTCCGCATATGGGTTCATGGTGTCGGGGCCGGGGCCGCTGTTGCCCGCCGCGAAGACGACGGTGATCCCCTGGTCGTGGACTTTCTTCGTCGCTTTGTTGATCGGGTCGTTCGGGTCCCAGGCCTGCGACCCGCCGTCCGTGCCCCAGGAGTTATTGACGACCTTGATATTAAACTGGCTTGCGTGGTCGAGGAGGT
Source organism: Verrucomicrobiota bacterium (assembly GCA_003218935.1). Classification (GTDB taxonomy): domain Bacteria; phylum Verrucomicrobiota; class Verrucomicrobiia; order Limisphaerales; family AV2; genus AV2. The sequence goes on along the minus strand of QHPA01000187.1, from coordinate 16,259 downwards.
AGTCGAAACCCGCGAGCGCCCACAGGATGACGAGCGTGTCGCCGGTGCCGATGCCGACCAACGTCGCGTCTTTCGCGACACCCTGGTAGTAGCCGCTGCTCGCGGTGCCGTCGCCCGCCGCGATGCCGGCGACGTGCGAGCCGTGGCCGGACGACGTATCCGTGTCTGCCAGGCCTTCGACGAAGAGCGACTTCGTCGCCGGTTTTCCTGCGGTGGTAAACACGTCCTCCTGGTTGAAGACGATCTTGACGTTCTGGACCGTTTTGGAGCCGAAGGCGAGGTCAGGGTGCGTTCCGTCAATCCCTGAATCGAGGATCGCGACACCGATACCCTTTCCGGTGATGCCAAGTGTGTTCCAGGCCGCGTCAGCGCCGATATAAGAATTTGCCTCTGGCATGAAGAAGGTGAGCTGCCGGTTGGCGTAGATACCGGTAACACCAGCGAGACGGGCGACCGCGTTGATCTGTCCTGGGGTCGCAAGGACGCCAACTGAGTCGAGGTTGTTGAAAGTGATCGTACCCGCCCCGAGGTTCCGGATCGCGCTCGCAAGTGCTGCGCCACTTCTGACCGCGGGATCGAAGTTCACGACCGCTTGGATCTGGGCTATCGGTCCGAGCGTCGCGAGCTGCGCCTGAAGCGTCCTGTCAACGTAAACGTTGCCGGCGCGTGCCGCTGTCCGCGTGTCCAGGCTGAATAACCTGCATCGACTATGCTCCAACATGGGGTATTAGACCCAAGAGAGCATGGGGTTATGAACCCAGGAATTTGGGCGTTAAAAAGTTCCTGAGTGTGCTCGCCGTTGCCGTCGGCTCGCACAACACCCTTCTGCACCAATCAATAGTGTTCGCATGAAAAACGCTTAGGGCGTTTTCCCATCTCTCCCCGCGAGGAACGAGCGGGGAGAGAGATGGAGAGAGGGGAGACACTGATGAAAAATGGCCTCCTCTCCCCGGCCCTCTCCTCCTTTTTTGGGGAGGAGAGGCAGAAGGGAAGCGCCGCTGTGCGGCTGCGATCGGCTCACTTCCGGCTGCGCCGCAAACAATCAGTGTGAACCCGCCGACGCAGTCGCCACCTTGTTTCCCTCTTTAATCGGAACTGGATCAAAGGCGCTCACCAATTTGCCGTCCGGCACTTCGAAGAGACGCACTTTACCATCGTAGCCGCCGGTGGCGAGCTGGTTTTGGGTCGGATGGAACCTGAGCGCGAACACCGCGCCTTGGTTTTCCTTCAGCGTCGCAATGCGCGAGCCGTCGCCGGTTTTGTAAATGCGCACTTCGCCATTGACGTTGCCCACGGCAATCAGGTTTCCGTCGGAGCTGTAAGCGAGGGAGCAGACCGGTCCCGGTTGGCGCTCGAATTCGCGAACCAGATTCACGTCGTTATTCGCGGCGGTGCGACCCTGGTTGTCCGAGATGCGATAGATGCGCGGCACGCCCAGGTCGCCGCCATAAGCCACCAGATCCTGCGTCGGGTGGCGGGCCATGCAAAGCACGTTTTCCAGCAGCTTATTGATATCGTCAATGAACTGCCCGTTACCGACGTTAATCAGTTTCATGGCGCGATCGCGACTGCCGCTGAGCAAACGTTTGCCATCGACGGTAAACGCCGTGGCGAGGACCCAGTCGCTGTGATTGTCGAACTTCATCAACTCCTTTCCGTCATTAACTGAAATGACCCGCACCGTTTTGTCCGCGCAACCGAAAGCGAGGCGTTCGCCGTCGGGCGAGAACGAAACGCCATAAACCGAATCGTGAGCGACTTTGAACGACTGCGTTTCCTTGTGCGTTTCCATATTCCAGATTTGAATCTCGCCAAAGCGCGACGGCGCGCCGCCGCTGACGGCCAGCAGTTTGCGGTCCGGCGAAAAGGCAAGCGACTCGATGCGCGGCGATTCGCCGACCAGGCGCGCGACAAGGCCTGAGCCGTCGGGCTTATGCAGGACAACCTCGTGATAGCCGGACACGGCCAGCACGTTTCCGTCCGGGGAAAATTCGATGGCCGAAATGGCGGGCAACGCGGTGTAAACCGGCGGTTCGCTCAACTTAAACGAGTTGGCTTCCGGCGGCGTGTCATCCTTGGCGCCTTCCCGGATCCAACGTTCAAACAGCGCGACTTCCTCTTTGGTCAACGGGTCGCCTTCCTTGGGCATGTTCGGTTCCTCCCCGCTGACTTCCTCGATGACGCGGCTATCATCCGGTTTGCCGGATTTGAACGCAGGTCCGTGTTTGCCACCTTTCTGAAAAGCGACGTAAGTCGTCAGGTCGAGTTCACCCTTCAATTTGTCGGGGTGATGACAGCCCGTGCAACTCCGTTTCAGTATGGGAACAACGTCGTGATAAAAGCTCACCGGCTTCGTGTCGTCTGCCCCGGCTGCGAACGCAACCGTGACCCAGATCAGCAAACCCGCCAGAGAATGTTTCCGTACAAACATAAATTTTCAGCCCTGACGCATCTTCGTCGTCATCCGCACCGCCGTCAACGTACGTTTGTAGCGACCCGCTTTACTTCGCCGAGGCGGTTTTTTCTGCAGCCTGGTCACTCCCGTTTTCGGAAGCGGGCGCATTAATCGTCACCTTGAGCGGCGGCGCGCGGAACTGATAGCTTCGACCATTGACATCGGCACTGCCAATGATCGTCAAGGAAACTTCCTTGCCCGCAGGCGCTTTGTCGCTCGCGACGATCCGATACGCGGCTTCCGACGCGCCGCGCGTGATGTTCGTCGAGTTAATGACGATGCCTTCGGGCACGCCTTCAACCTTCAAGCGGATGTCATCGGTGAACCAGCCGCGTCGGTTGGCCTTTACGGAAAATTCCGCTTCGCTGGCGGCCGATTTCCTGTCGGGCGGCAAAGCGGTGATGGCCAGCCGCGGCAGCGAATTGGCCAGCGTGAACGGGAACGGGTCAACCGTCAATGGAATGGCCCGGCTGTACTGTACCACCGTTTGGCCCTCCGCTTTCGCTTCACCCTTAAACAGAATCAGTCGCGTCCCGGTTTCGGAGTCGAGTTTGGCCTTCAAGTTGAGCGTGGCACGACCGTCGGTTGCCCGCACGGTTACAGGTTTGAGTTCCACATTTCTGGTCAGCGGTTCTTTGCCCGAGGAGAATCCTTCCGCCGTCACCTGAATTTCTCCCAGGAAACCTTCGAAGCGGCGAACCGCAACCTCGACGGCCGTGGATTGGTCCTGTTCTGTTCGCGCGCTGAGCGTGACGGGTTCGAGTGTGAACGGTGGTTTGTCCAGCACGGTCAGAAAAGCTTCGCGAACCGCGCGGCCATTTGCCTCCGGCCGACCTTCGTGGTTCACGCGTTGTCCGTCAATGACGCCACTGGCGGCGAGTTTGATCAGGTGCCGCCCCAGTGGCGCAACCTCGGACGCGTGCAGGACAATCATCGGACTGACCGTCGAATCCGGCGGCACCAGCAGCGGTTCTGCCGTTACGCCCGCCGGCACGTTCTCGAGCCGAGCCTCAACCGCGCCGTCGAAGCCCGCCTGTCGCTGCACTTCGACACCCACCACCGTGTAGCTGTCACGGTACAGACGTGGCGTATCCGGGAAGAAACTCACGGTGAAATCCGGTTTCGGCGGGCGAACGACGAGGCGATACGCGAAGTCCTCGCCGTTCCGTTCCAACAGGTCGCGAATCCTGATGACATACTCGCCGGCCTCGCTGAAGCGCTGTTCAATTCGCGCGTCGGCGCCCACTGTATCGTCGTTCTGCTGAATCACTTTTCCCTTCGCGTCCGTCAGATAAAGCACAGCGTCGAGCGGCGATCCAAACCGGCTGGCTTCCACTTCAAAGATAAAGGTCTGGTCCTTCTCGACCTTGAACTTGAACTGGTCCACGTCCTTTTCCCCGTTGATGCGACCGTTGATCACGACGGGAAGAGTTACCGCGTTCGCGTTGGTGAGCGCATTGTTCGGCTCCGTTTCAGTGAACTCGGCCAGTCCACCTACGTCGAACAAAACAGGATTGGAATAGCCTTTGGCCGTCCGGGCGCGGATTTCCTGCTGACCCATCGGCGCGGTCGGTTCAACTTTCAATTTCATCTTCGACAGAGCGTCAAGGTTGCGCCCGCGCAACGAGACCTCGACCGATTTCCCTCGCTGGCCGCCGAGTGGGAAAATGCCATCGAGGCAAGGCAGTTCGCCGGCGACGATGCGATACTTGAAATCTTTTGCGCCCTGGTAACGGAAATCCCGGATTTGCAGGAAATACTCGCCGTCGTGCGGAACGGTGAAATCAATCAATGAATCGAGACCGTTGACATCCTCGCTGCGAACCAGTTCCTTGCCGTCCGCGTCGAGCAGAGCGAGCGAAGAGTCGAGCGGCGAGCCGGAGCGGAAGGCGTAAACATCAAAAATCAGCCGTTGGGCCTTTTGCGCTTTGAACCGAAAAAAGTCACTCTCCGCAGATTCTCGAATGACACCGTTGATCGCAACAGGCAATTCGACCAATTGCGCGTGGTTCGTGTCGTTGTTCGGCTCCCGCTCGGTGATTTGGCTGAGGAAATCCACGTTCACTATCACCGGTTCCGACACGCCCGTCGCCGTAACCGCGCGAAGTTCGCGCGCGCCCAGCTGCGCCTCCGGGGCGACGGTGACGCTCACTCGCAGTTTTCTCTCATCGTCCTCCCCAGGCACAATCCCGCCGCGACTGCTTTCCAGGTTGGCGCTGTAAGCCGGTGGGGGCGCATTCGTGGCGGTCAGACCGCCCTCGCCGCTGAAAATGAACCCGGTCACCTCCGAAAGATTCTCGCCTTCGAGAGTCACCACTGAAGTTGTGCCGCGTTGAATCCATTCAGGTGAGACGGAAGTGAGTTTTGGGATGGGCTGTGATTGAACAGCGACAACAAAAAATCCGAACAGCACGATCCATTGCAGGCAGGGGCGAGCGGACCGTGTACCCTTAAGGGCTGCCCTTGCCCTCACCCCGGCCCTGCCCGTGAACCTCGTAGCCGCCGACGTGAGTCGGCGCACTTGTTTGCTTTTGAGGCAAAGGATCAGCGCCGACTCACGTCGGCGGCTACGGCTACGGGGTTCAAGGCGCGAGTCGTTTAGGGGAAATCCCTCCCGAAGGTCGAGGGGGAAGCTTTCTCCGCGGCGGACCTTGCGAGAACGCTCCGGCTTTGAAAGCCGGCGATCCATGCTACTCCCTCCCAAGGGAGAGGGCCGGGGTGAGGGGAGGCAAATCTCACGAAAATTCAGGAGCCGTTTGAGAAAGAGGAGGCGCACGCAACTCGCTTCTTATTCGACGGCTGCCTAACCGAACAAGCCCAGCACCGGCTCGGCCTGCACGAGTTCGCGCGGCTGATTGAGGTGATTGTAAGCGATCGTGTGCGGGTCGATGCCCAGCGCGTGATACACCGTCGCCAGAATCTGCATCGGATGCACCGGGTTCTCCGCCGGGGATGAACCCGTCGCGTCGGACTTGCCGTAAACCGCGCCGCGTTGAATCCCGGCGCCGGCGACCAATCCCGTGTAGCAGTACGGCCAGTGGTCGCGTCCGTCCGGCGAGTTGCTGTTGCCTGACGTGCTCACCCCGAGGCGCGGCGAACGCCCAAACTCACCGATGGCGATGACCATCGTTTCCTTGAGCAAACCGCGCTGGTCCATGTCTTCGAGCAGCGCGGACAATCCGCTGTCGAGTTTCGGGCAATGAATGTCGCGCAGTGGCCCGAAATTCGCCGCGTGCGTGTCCCAGGCATCCACTGTCGGATCGCCATTCGCAACCGCCGGCCAGTTCATTTGAACAAATTTGGTCCCGGCTTCAATGAGCCGCCGCGTGAGCAGGCAGCCCTGGCCGAAGGTGTGCCGGCCATAACGGTCGCGCACTTTGTCCGGCTCTTGAGTCAGATCAAACGCATTGCGCGCGCGCCCCGACAACACGAGTTCGAAAGCCTTCCGGTAATACTTGTCGAGCGCGTAATTGGAAACCGCCTTTTCCATTTCCGGCATCGCGGCTTCCACCTTCTTGAGCAGCGTCTCGCGCCGTTCCATCCGTTCCTTGGAGATGCCTTCGCGCAACGACAGGTCGTCGAGTTTGATTTCCTTGGCCGGGTCCTGATAAAAGTAATAAGGATCAAACGCCGGACCGAGGAAGCCCGCCGTGCCGCCTTTGCCGATGACATTGCTCTCCTGCAACGGTCGCGGCATCATGACGAACGGGAACATGGGCAGCTCGGACGCGTGCAGCCGCGTGATCTGGGAACCCGCGTGCGGAAAATCATTCGGCGCGGGCGGTTCGAGCTGGCCGGAGGGCGAAACCCGGTCGGGCGTATAACCGGTCATCATCTGGTAAATCGCCGCCGTGTGATTGAACAGGCCCGCCGGCGTGTAACTCACCGAGCGAATCAACGTCGCCTTGTCCATCTGCTCGGCCAGCTTAGGCATGACCTCGCTCAACCATATCCCTGGAACCTTCGAGCGTAGCGTTTTGAATTCGCCGCGGATGTTGGACGGCGCTTCGGGTTTCGGGTCCCAGATGTCGAGGTGGCTCGGCCCGCCCTGCAGGAAGAGCAGGACGACCGACTTGGCTTTGCCCCAACCGGCTTTGGATTTGGTGGCGTCGGACGCCGATTCCGCGGCGAGCGCCTGTAATTTCAAAACGTCGCCCAGCCCCACGCCGAACAAGCCGGCGCCGCCGACGCGAATGAACTCGCGACGGCTCCAGCCGTCGCACGTGCTACCGGGATTTCCTGGGATTGATAACATAGGTGTCTCCTATCGATTAAACAAAAACGCCGGGCTGTTCATCAGGGCCCACGTCAGGTCCTGCGCGACTTCCAATCGCGAGCCGCCCGCCGAGAAATCTACCGCGCCGCTTTCCTTGTCCGTCGGCGGACGGTTCAACACTGAGAGGTAAATGTCTTCGACCACCTTCTGGTCGTCCTTCTCGCCTTCGACGATCTTGGCGATGCGATTGGTCGGCGCGGCGAGGCTCTCGCTGATGGTGGTGCCATTGATTAGGTTCAAGGCATGGGCCAGCGTCACGTTGCTGTTCCGCTCGCATTCACAGGCCGACTGCCGTTTTGGCCGGCCGAAGAGAGACAGGAAATCGTTGCCGGCCACCATGCCGTCCGGCAACTCGACCGGCCTCATGCCGGCGGGCAAGCCTTTGAACTTCGGGCGGTCGCCGGTGGCAATCGCGATGGCATCGAGCATCTGCTCCGCGCTCAAACGACGCGGCAGGGCGTGCGAGAAATTGACGTTGTCGTCCTCATTCCACCTGTTTTTGTTGATCGAGAGCTGATACGTCCGCGAGAGGCAGATGTTGCGCATCAGGTGCCGCACGTTGAAGCTGCTCTCGATGAAATCCTCCTTGAGCGCCTCGAGCAGTTCCGGGTTGCTCGCCGGATTACTGCCGCGGATGTCGTCCACCGGATCAATGATGCCGCGCGCGAAGAAATAGCTCCACGCGCGATTGGCCATCGCCTCGGCGAAATACGGATTGTCCTTCGACACGAGCCAATTCACAAACGCCACGCGCCGGTCCCCATCCTTCGGCGGCTCTGGCGCTTCGCCCACGGGCACTTTCGGAGCGACGTCCATGCCGGTCTTCGGATATTGCACCTCGCCGTCGTCCTTCAGATAGACAATCTCCTCGCCGGGCACCTGCATCAGGTCGCCGGTGAAGCTGCGGACGGATTCCTTGCCCAGCGAACCGCGCTTGATCGCCACGCGCGCGAAGTAAGCGCCAAACTGGTAGTACTGCTTCTGCGTCCACTTCTCGAACGGATGATCGTGGCACTTGTTGCAGTTGAACCGGACGCCGAGGAAGGTCTGGCTCACGTCCTCGGTAATCTTGCCCGAGTCGCGCAGCGCCCGGTAGTAATTCACTTCCGGGTTCCGATACGAACTGCCCTCGGCCAGCAGCAGCTCGCGAACAAATTTGTCGTAGGGCTTGTTCTCCGCGATGGAGTGCTGAATCCAATTGCGGAACACCCAGACACCCTTTTGCCCTAAATGCTCGCTGTTGCACTGGAGCAGGTCGGCCCATTTGTTGGCCCAGTATTCGTTGTAGTCTTCGCTGGCCAGCAACTCATCGATCAGTTTCTCGCGCTTTTGTCTGCCCGGAGTTTCATCGGCGAGAAACGCCCGCACGCGCTCGGGCGTCGGCGGCAGCCCGGTCAAATCGAGCGAAACCCGGCGAACGAACTCCGCGTCGGTGCAAAGTTCCGATGGCACGATTTTCATCTTCTTCAACTTCGCATCAACGAGTTTATCAATGTAGTTGTATTCGGCCACGTCCTGCCATTTGTAACCGGTCCGATCGCCCATCACCGTGACGAGCTTCGTTGCGTAGCAGCCTTCATAACGCACGAGCACGGCCGCCTCGCCCCGGCGCAGACCGGTGACGACGCTGTTTTTGACTTCGGCAACGTCGCCGTTGTTGCTGCTGAGAATCGCGTCGCGCGTAACCTCACGCACGTTGCCGTCCGGATAATGCGCCAGCACGAGCAGGTGCTGCGAGCGACCGGGCAAATCCAGTTCGACTTCGGAAGGGAGGACTTCAATCGACTGCGGGCGGTTCTTCAACGGGTCTTCAAATTTCGTTCCCTCGACGATCCACTGGCGGAGAATGTTGTATTCGCGGGAACCGGGCTTGAGCGGTTGCCGGCCTTCGTGCGGCACTTCGGCGGTGGGTTTGAGCAACATCAGGCTCTCCTCCACCTTCACCCGGTTGAACCGGCGGCCCGAAAGATCATTGATCAACGCCTGATAATCGTATTCAGGGTCGTAACCGCGGAGCGAGAGTTTAAAACCGTTCTTGCCTTTGGCTGAGCCGTGACAGGTCCCCGCGTTGCAACCGAGCTTGCTCAGGATCGGCTGCACGTCGCGGACAAAATGGATTTCAGGGGCGGTCGCGTCTTTGATCGAACCGCTGGCCCGGAGCCGTTTCCCCGAAAACCAACACACGGCGCTCGTCGCGGCCGTCGTCCAGAGTCAGAGAAGGCGGCTCTACTTTGAGCGAGCGAAGGGGCGGCAACGCCGGCCTGGGCGGCGGCGCGTTTTTGTTCGACGCGGCCCCTTCCGCGGCGCGCCCGTGGGGAAGGCTGGCTGCCAGGGCCAGGGTAAGGCAAAACAGAATCCGACGGTTCATAAGCCCAATCCGTTTCCGCAAAGGCATTGGTTTTCGACGCGTTGGCGACCGAAAATATTCTGCCGAAAATACATTTTCTGTGATGAGCCTTAACATAGGGCTGCCGGGCTTTCTGCACAATAGGCAAAGCTATCAATTTTTGCGCAGAATTATTGCCTGCCATGCCCACCCAAAGAGACAAAACCATTTCAACCGCGACTTGAAACGAAGGACGGGCCTTTCTCCCTCGGAATACCGTCAGCCGGGACAGGCTCAGCACAAACCGCCGGTTCAGAACTGAACGCACCGCCGCGCACACGGGTCAGGCGCCCCGTCACACTTCAAAATCAAAAATGACCACGTCTTCGATCAGCGGAAGCACCGCCGTCTTGACCCGTTCATGCTCCGGATGCGGCAAATAAGCGTCACGCGCCGCCGCGTCGGTGAACGTCATCACAAAGCCGTGCGTGTAACCCTTGTTCAAACCTTCCGGACTGTTGTTCACCCCGGCGACATAATCTTCGATACCCGGCACGTTTTCGCTTAATTCCATCAGTTCGTCGAGGGTTTGTTGAACCTGCTTGTCGGTGGTACCCTCCTTGAACTTGAAGAGGGCGATGTGCTTGATTTTGGCCATATTCGTTTAGGGCAAATAAATCCGTGCTTCAGTGTGCGCGAAAAGCCAGGCAGCGTAAAGCCCGCATGTGAAATAATTCCCATTCGGCTTACTTCGCAGCCAGGGCTGCCTCAATCGCCTCAATCACCTCCGGCGCATCCGGTCTGGTTTGCGGCTCGAAGCGCTTCAAAACTTTTCCGTCCCTGCCGATCAGAAATTTCCCGAAATTCCATTTGATGTCGCCCGGAAACGGCGACTCTTTGCCCGTCAATGCGGCGTAGAGCGGGTGTTGTTCGTTGCCCTTGACGTGCAGCTTCGCGAACAGCGGAAAGGTCACATCGTATTTCTCGGAGCAAAACCTTTTGATTTCCTCAGGCGCGCCCGGCTCTTGCGCGCCGAAATCGTTGCATGGAAAACCGAGCACGGTAAACCTTTGGTCTTTGTATTTCCGGTGAATTGCCTCCAGCGCCTTGTATTGCGGCGTGAAACCGCACTGCGACGCCACGTTCACCACCAGCAACACCTTGCTTTGATAGGCCTTGAGCGAGGTGTCCTTGCCGTCGATGTCTTTGAGCGGGATGCCGTAAAGCGAAGAGTTGCTTTGCGCAAAAACAATTTGCGCCAACATGATCGTTGAAAGAATTGCGATGATTTTCATGCGACCAGTATGGTTAAACATCAATCTCACTCCAAGCCCCAATTTTTTCTGCTCTGAATTTAGAATCCAGCGGCCTTGATCGCCGCTGACAATGCGCCCACGACCAGGTTCGGCGCGCAGCCGAGCGCCAAAACTCCCGCGGCGACGAGCACGATCCCCGCCTGGAGCGGCGCGCTTGCTTTGATAACCGGCGTCCTCGTTGACGATTCGGCGACGTAAATCTGCTTGAGCACCTGCAGGTAGTAGTAAAGCGACACCGCGCTCATCGCGATGGCGAAGATAACCAGCCAGAGCAAGCCGAGGTTTTTCGCCTGCGCGTTCACAGCCGCAGTGAACACATAAAATTTTCCGAAAAATCCGGCCAACGGCGGAATGCCCGCCAGCGACAACATGAAAATCATCATGCAAAACGACAAGAGCGGCGCGCGCCGACTTAATCCCGCAAAGTCTGAAAACCGCGCCTCCCCCGCCCTTTCTTCCACCACCGAGACGACCCCGAACGCGCCGAGCACCGTCAGCGCGTAGGTCACGACGTAATAAATCAGCGCGGCGACTCCTTGCAGGTTGTCGGTCAAAACTGCCAGCAAGGCATAGCCGCCGTGCGCTATGGCGGAATAAGCCAGCAGCCGTTTCACGTTGCTCTGCGCGATGGCCGCAAGATTGCCCAGCAGCATCGAAAAGACCGCGATAACCGCGAGCAACGGCACCCAGCCCGAGGCGAACGCGCGCCACGCGCCGTTGCCTTCCGCGCCCGCGAACCCAAGCATCATCACTTTGCCCAGAATGAAAAAACTCGCGACTTTGGAGCCTGATGCGATGAGTGCCGCGCTCGGCGTCGGCGCGCCTTCGTACGCATCCGGCGCCCAGAGATGGAACGGCACCGCCGCGATCTTGAACCCGAAGCCGATGACGGTCATGACGATCGCCGCAGCCAGCGCCGGATCGAGTCCCTTGCCTTTCAGCGCCGCCGCGATCGGCCTCAATTCGATCGAACCCGTCAAACCGTAGAGGAGGCTCAGGCCAAACAATGTGAATGCCGCCGCCATGCCGCCGAACAGAAAGTATTTCAGAGCGGCCTCCGCGGACCTGAGGTTTCGCTTGTTGAAGGCGGTGAGGATGTAGAGGGACAGGCTGAGCAATTCGAGTGAAATGAAAATCATGAGCAGGTTCTCGGCGCTGACCAGGAACATCATCCCCACGGTGGCCAACAACAGCAGCGCGAAATATTCACCGGTGTGATCGGTGAAGGTCGAATCAATCGAAATCCACGCCGTGAACAGCGTCAAGACCAGCACTCCCTGCTTCACCAATTGCGTTAGAGGATCCACCACCAGCAGGCCGCTCAAGAAACCCGGCGCCGTCTCCTGTTGGACCTGATGCATCCAGAAAATCGCAACCAGGCAACTGGTGCCCGTGACCAGCGCCGCAATCATTCGTCGAAATTTGCCTTCCGCCGGCCGCATGATCCCCAGATCAATAAACAGCACCACCAGCGCCGCCAGCGCCACGATCGTTTCCGGCATCGCCAGCTTGAGAATGTCGAAGTAGCCGACACCGCTCACAAGGCACCTGCCCTTCTCAGTCCTTCAAATAACGGCGAGTTCAAGCTCGGCGCGATCAAATCCAGCAGCAGACGCGGGTAGAGACCGATGACCAGAGTCGCCGCCATCAGGATCACCGCGCCGATTCGTTCGGGGCCTGAAATGGGTTCAAGCCCGTGTGGCTGCGCTCGCGAGAGCGCGGCTGACTCGGTCTGCCGCGGATTCACCTCCGCAGCCACCTCTCCGAAAAACGCCTTCTGCAAAACGCGCAGCGTGTAGGCCACGCCGATTAAAATCCCGATGCCGGCGCAAACGGTCATCGTGGGAAACGAGCGCCAGGCGCCGATGAGCACCTGGAGTTCCGCCACAAATCCACTGAAACCCGGCAACCCCATGGACGCCGCGCTCGCGACCACGAACGTCCCGGCGGCAAACGGCAGCGCTTTGGTCAAATCAGCACCGCGCCGGTAAAGCCGATCTCGTTCAGCGTCATCAGGCCGAGCAGCACGAAGCCCATGTGACTCACGCTCGAATAGCCGATGACGAATTTGAAATCCTTTTGCGTCAGCGCCACCATCGCCCCATAGACGATGCCGATGACCGCCAGCGTCGCGAAAGGCATTTGCCACGCTTTCGCCCCCAACGGAAACAATGTCATCGCCACACGGAACGAACCGTAGGCACCCAGCTTCATCACCACGCCGGCCAGCAGCATCGACGCCGCGGTCGGCGCAGCGACGTGACCGGTCGGCGCCCAGGTGTGAAACGGCCACAGACCGGCGAGAATGGCGAAGCCGACAAAGACCAGCGGGAACGCCCAATATTGGAAGTGTTCCGGGAACGGATACTGCGCCAGCTCGATCAGGCTCATCGTCTTCGCGCCAGCGACGACGTAAGCCGCGATGATTCCGATGAGCACCATCGCGCTCCCGACAAACGAATAGAGCGCGAGCTTCATCGCGCCGTATTCCTTGCGTGTCGAACCCCAGATGGCGATTAAAAAATATTTCGGAATGATCGCCAGTTCGTAGAAAACGAAGAGCAGAAACAAGTCGAAACTGAGGAAAACGCCATAGACCCCGCCGATGAGCGTGAGGTAAAAGGCGAAGAACTCTTTCGCGCGCTGCTCGATGTTCCAGGAGAAGAGAATGCCCGCCACAGCGGCGATGCCCGTGAGCAACACAAGCGTCAGACTGATCCCGTCCGCCGCGAGATGATAATGGATACCGAGCGCCGGAACCCAGGACACGTCACAAAAAGTGTTAAGCCCGGCGTCCGCCTTCAACGTTCCGACGAGCGCGACAGTAAATCCCGTCAGCGCTGTCAGCAGCGCGACGACTCGTGCGGCGCGCGCATTGTGGCGCGGCAAGAGCGTCAACACTGCCACGCCGAGAAACGAAATGTAAATGGTCCACCCTAACATGCGCCAAAGGTTAAACGCAGAATCCAAACGACCGTCTTCACGCGCTGAAAGCGCAACGACATGACAGCCCAGGGCAACGCCCTGGGAACAATGCCCCAAAAACAGTTCAAGCCCTGAAAGGGCGTCACAAAATCAATCCCACACATAACGTTCATCAATCTCCACATTGTATCGTTTACGGAGATTCGATGTTTTTCAAAATGCCAGCCAAGTATCCGTGCAAACCCGCGCGCACACCATCGGAGATTAGCGGGCGACGCTCTTTCGTGCTCCAAATGGCGTGGACAAGGATGTTGGCCAGGGATTGCGGCATTTGTTGTTTCGCCCTTTCAGGGCTTATACATTTTGTCGCATTCATTTTCCCAGGGCGTTGCCCTGGGCTGTCATGTTTTGCGCCTTCGGCGCGCGATTCGTGCAGTGGTCCAGGGAGGTTTTCAGTTCACGTCCATTCGTGGTCAGAACTTCAATTGCGCCACCAGTTCCACCACGGTCGCGTTGACTGCTCCGATGGCCAGTTGCGGATAGATGCCGAGCACAAACATCAAGCCGATGGCGGGCACGACGATCAATCGTTCGGACAGCGTGAGGTCGCCGAACTCGCGCCACGTTGCGTTCAGCGGTCCGTTGAAAACGCGTTGGATGACCGTCAGAATGAAGACCGCGGTCACGAGCAGCCCGATCACGGACAACGCCGTCGCCCAAGTCGCCAGCGGGAACGCGCCTTTGAAAATAAGAAATTCACCCACGAATCCGTTGAGTCCCGGCAATCCAAGCGAGGAAAACAGCGCGATGCCCATCAAGCCGCAAAACACAGGCGCAACCGCGCGCAGTCCGCCAAATTCGTTCAGACCGCGCAATCCGCCGGTGCGCCGTTCGATGAAGCCAATGAAACAGAACACTGTCGCCGCCGTCAGCCCGTGGTTGAACATTTGCAGCAACACGCCGTTAAAGACCGCTGCTTTTTCCGCGGCCAGGCGCGGGTCGTCGCCGATCAATTTCGCCAGCGCGAAGACACCGAGCAGACAGTAGCCAAGGTGGTTGATGGATGAGTAAGCGAACGTCCGTTTCAAATCCTTTTGCGCAAAAGCGGCGGCGGCACCGAACACAATCGTAATAACCGCCAGCCACATCAGCGGGGTCAGCACCCAACGCACTTGTTCAGGAAAGATGGGCAGCAGAATGCGCAAGAAGCCATAAACTCCCATCTTCGACATCGCGCCCGTCAGCAACATCGTCACGGGCGTCGGCGCTTCCGCGTAGGCCAGCGGCAGCCAGGTATGGAAGGGCACCAGCGGCACTTTGACGGCGAAGCCGAGCAATGCGCCGGCGAAGATGACAACCCCGAGTTGTTTGGCTGTCAGGTCATACCAGCCGAGTTTCACCGAAAGAGCCGAGGCCAGTTCGCCGCTCCGGCCCAGTTCGCTCAAACGGATGAAGTCGAATGTCCCGGCCGCCTGGTAGAGGGCCAGGAACGACAGCAACAACGCCACGCTGCCAACCATCGTGTAAACGAAGAATTGCGTGGCGGCGGCGCTGCGTTGCGGCCCGCCCCAGAGTTTGATGAGAAAGAAAGCCGGAACCAGGCTCAGTTCCCAGAAAATGAACCAGTGAAAGAAGTTCAACGCGGTAAACGTGCCGAACAACCCCGCTTGCAGGAAGAGAACCAGCGCGTAATACAGCGGCGGGCTGTAACCCGAACCAGAATCACCCTCACCCGGCCTTCGGCCACCCTCTCCTCGTCCGACGGGGAGAGGGCCGGGGTGAGGGGCGTCTCCAAACATTTTCCAAGACGCCAGCATGGCCATCGGTACGACAATCGCCGACAGCAGGATCATCATCAGGCTGAGGCCATCGACGCCGACGAAGTATTCAATGTCAAGCGAGGGAATCCACGGGTGTCGCTCGACAAATTGCAACTCCGTCAAGGTCGAATCAAAGTTCTTCCAGACAAGAATCGCGAGACCGAGCGAGACCGAACTGAACGTGAGCGCGAGGCTGCGCGCGAGGTTTCGTTGCGCGCCGATGCCGATGACAAGGAACCCGCCGATCAGCGGCGTGAAGGTGAGCGTTGTCAGCCAAGGAAAGTCGGTCACGCGCCACCTCCCGCCGCCGGGTAGCAGCCGCGTCCCACCCTTCCCATGAACCGCCCCTCTCCCGGCCTTCGGCCACCCTCTCCCCGCCTTGCGGGGAGAGGGCAGGGAGAGGGGTGCCGATCTGGTTCATGGTCCCAATGCATGCGGAAAAACGAAAGGAGGCTTTCCATGAATCTGGTGGGGCGAGCGTCCTCGCGAGCAGTGAATTCTGTCCTTTGGAGACCAAGGCTCATTTTCCCCACCCCCAAGTCAGCAAAAGCAGCAGAACCGTCAGCGCCAGGCCGATGACGCTGAGATAGTTTTGCACCTGCCCATCCTGCAACCGTGACAGGAGACCGCCGACCCTCCGAAGTCGCCGGCAGACTTCATCGAAGCCGAGGTTCACCACGTACTCGTCAATGATGCGGTTGAGCCAGGAGAGTCCGAGCACAAGGTAGGAAACGATGAGCACCAGCGTGTCCAGAACGACGCTGTCGAGCCAATGACAAAAGCGCGCGAAGCTCGCATTGAAACGAACGATCGTCGCTTCATAGAGTTCATCGACATAAAACTTCTCGCGCAAAACCGCAAATACAGAGGGCGCTAAGGTTTCGAGCACATCTTTCTCGCCGGTCGGACCGGTTCCGAGCAGGCCGTAAATCACTCCGGCGATGCTGATGCCCGCAAACACAACTACTGTGGATACGAGCATCAACGTCACCGCTCCGCCCCACGCGACCTCTTCATGCGGCCCTCCGAGATACTGCTGAAACCACGGCCAGGCCGGCGTGCCGATGAAACCCAATACCACGGCAAACGCCGCCAGGACAACCAAGGGGATTGTCATAACGGCAGGGCTCTCATGAGGACC